>LR733345.1:600000-809730 GCA_902506225.1 Enhydrobacter sp. 8BJ
TGCGCTCAGCAAGTTTATTGGCGACGATGGCTTGTGCTTGGGCAGCGGCAACGTCGGCTTGCGCTTGAGCGAGTTGGTTTTTACTATCACTGATATCAAGTCGCACCAGTGGCTCACCTTTTGCCACCGTTTTACCCACATCAGCGAGCACTTGCTGAACTTGTGCGTTCACGGTTGATTGCACCACTGTGTGGTCTGAAGGCTGCAGTGTCCCTGTCACGGTGACACTCGGTTCAAAACGGTCTGCTTTGGCGGTGATGACATCAGCAGCTAATAGCTGAATCTCGTTATTGGCGATTTGCGTAGTGGCTGACGCGGTGGTGACTTGAGTCTTTTGGGTTGACAGCGGGCTTTTGCTGTCGTTTTGCTGTTTTTGGCAGCCACTCAAACTCATAACAGTGGTAGCCACAGCTAGGCTCAGTGGTACAACTTTGGTGATAAACTTCGATGTTATCATGAACGAGACGTCCTCAGCGCAAACAATCAACTTAAAAAAATATAAAATGATGTAGAAATAACCAGTACAATGCGTTTTTCTAAGCTTATTTCAACATGTTTCTATCATCAGGTAATACCTGTATATTACCATGGCTCTATGGGCAATCTACCAAAGCAGTCACCAGATCAAACTCGAATGGTCATCAGGATGTTAAAAATGAACGATAAGTGCATCGATTTAAGCATACTTTGCAGCAAAAAAGTATGGTAGTATTTTAACAATAATCACCATACAGTTGGTTTGTAACTATCCGTCTGAAATATTTGTTATATCTTATAAAAATTATTTACAATAGCTTCGTTTGATTGTCAAAAATTGTACCAGTGACTTTTGAGCGTTGATGGCATCATTTAATACCTGCCCCAACGCCTATGACTTAAAGTTTTGAGCAATCGCTATAGGACAGTGGGTAGCAAAATCATAGCGAAACAACCATTAGGAAAATATTATGGATGCAAATTTTGAAGGCCTAAAAGTCATGATTATTGACGATTCAAAAACCATTCGTCGTACCGCAGAGACGTTACTTGCAAAGGCAGGCTGTGACGTGATTACGGCTGTTGATGGCTTTGACGCGTTAGCAAAAATTGCGGATACCAACCCAGATTTGATTTTTGTCGATATCATGATGCCACGCCTCGATGGCTATCAGACTTGTTCACTGATCAAAAACAACGCAGATTTTGCTGCCAAGCCCGTGATTATGCTGTCATCAAAAGATGGCTTGTTTGATAAAGCGCGCGGTCGTATCGTCGGCTCAGATGAGTACTTGACCAAACCATTTAGTAAAGAAGAGCTATTTGACGCCATTGAACGTCATCGTCCTGCGTCTTAATACGCTGTGCTCAAGATTAACAACATGCCAGTACCACTGGTTAATACTTAAAGTTTACAATCACTAGCTACGACCAAACTAGAGATGACTAACATAAAAGCGCAGATTGCAACCTAGACGGGCATAGTTTGGGATACGTGTTTAACAGTTGTGCTGTCATGAGTACAGACACACAAAACAGCAAAATATAAAGCGATTAATATAATCAATCAGCAGGTAAAAAGGTAAGTCTATGGCCAAAATCTTAGTAGTTGATGATTCACCCTCAGAAATGGCAAAATTTCGGGATATTTTGACCCGTCATCAGTACGAAGTCATTGAAGCGCATACAGGCGATGATGGCATTCAAAAAGCCAATGAGTTTTTCCCAGACGTGATTTTGATGGATGTGGTCATGCCAGAGATGAACGGCTTTCAAGCAACCCGCAAACTAACCCGTGACCCAAAAACCAGTCATATCCCTGTTGTCATCATCAGTACTAAAAATCAAGAAACTGACCGCGTATGGGGCAAGCGCCAAGGCGCACGAGATTATCTAAGTAAGCCGATTACAGAAGAAGCCTTAATCACTGTAATCCGTTCCGTGATGGAGTAGGTTTCGTGTCTTCAAACGGCTTTATTGAGCTTTTACGACTCGCTGACCGCGGTATCAAACGACAAAAAAGTGCTCACTTTGACCAAAAAACCCAGTGGTTAGGGGTTGCGTTTTCGCTCGGTGGCTACCACTTGGTAGCGCCACTTGGTGATGTGGCTGAGGTGCTATCTTTGCCTGCCTATACCTCAGTGCCTTTGTCAAAACCTTGGCTACTCGGGATTGCCAATGTTCGGGGACGGTTACTACCGATTACCAATTTGTCGAACTTTTTAGGTTTACCTCCATCAAGCTCAAACTACCAATCCGCCAATCAAAAGATTTTGGTGATTGATCAACCCAAGCTCTTTAGTGGCTTACAAGTCGATGAGATATTGGGTATCCAAACCTTTAGCCAACGGCAATATCAGCCTATCGAGATGCCGAACGATTCACCGCTCGCTCAGTATACACATGGTCAGTTTGAACAAAACGAGCAGATTTGGTATGTGTTTATGCCAAGCTTATTGGCGCAAGACACGCGTTATTTAGAAGCAGCGTTATAACCTAATTTTCTAACTCATTAAAATAATTGAGGGATTACCGTATCATGGATACTAAAACTTCGACCCTAAGTACCAATACCAATTCCCCTGTCGCGGTTGGGCCTGTCAACAGTCATTATCGTATGGATAGGGGGCGCTCAACCAACTGGATTTTTTGGGCAAGTATCTGTGGTGGCGGGGCTAGTTTGGCATTTATTTATCAACTTTACCAATTGCTGATTTTGGTACGTCAAGATAATAGTGTTGCCAATAGTTTTTTGACGATTTGGTTGCCCTCTATTTTGATTGTAATAGGCGTCATTGGAGCGATTTACTTTTTGACCCGCCAGATTAATACTAAAACCTATCGAGAGAAGGCAGAAGGTGAGCGTGAAACGCTGCGTCAACGTCATGAGATGGAGGTTGAATCTGAGCGTGCCCGTAAAATCCAAGAAGAAAACGAACGTAACCAAATGGCGATTTTGCGTTTGCTTGATGAGTTAGGCGATTTAGCGGAAGGTGACTTGACCGTGAACGCGACAGTCTCAGAAGACTTTACAGGGGCGATTGCAGACTCAGTCAACTTTGCGATTGACCAATTGCGTCAACTGGTTTCTGCGATTAACGTCACCGCAGAGCGAGTCGCGCGCGCATCTGACCAAACACAGGCAACGGCAGTTGAACTGGCTGAAGCCTCTGAAAACCAAGCGCAAGAGATTGCAGGAGCTTCTGCAGCGATTAATGAGATGGCGGTGTCGATTGACCAAGTATCGTCAAATGCCGCCGAATCTGCTGCGGTTGCGGACCGTTCGGTTGCGATTGCCTATAACGGGGCAGAAGTGGTACAACGTACTATCGATGGTATGAATACCATTCGTGACCAGATTCAAGAAACCTCAAAACGTATTAAGCGTCTCGGTGAATCATCGCAAGAGATTGGCGATATTGTTGGACTGATTAATGACATTGCTGACCAAACCAACATCCTTGCGTTGAATGCGGCGATTCAGGCATCGATGGCGGGTGAAGCAGGGCGTGGTTTTGCGGTTGTTGCTGACGAGGTTCAGCGCCTAGCAGAACGTTCAGCCACAGCGACCAAACAGATTGAGACACTGGTTAAAACCATTCAGGCAGATACGAACGAAGCCGTGATGTCGATGGAATCAACCACCGCAGAAGTTGTACGGGGAGCGAAACTTGCAAAAGACGCGGGTGAGGCGCTTGAAGAAGTACAAACTGTATCTAACAACTTGGCATCATTGATTCAAAGTATCTCGAATGCGGCGCGTCAGCAGGCAGCCTCAGCGGGTCATATTTCAAATACGATGAACATCATTCAAGATATTACCTCGAAAACCACCTCAGGTACCATGGCGGCCGCTCGTTCAATCGGTCAGCTTAATGAAATGGCGGCGGCGCTTCAAGAATCAGTATCGGGCTTTAAATTGCCAGATGATACTTTAGCAAAAGCTTAATGGCTAATTAGGTTTAGTAATCAACAGTTGGCTAAAAGTAAAGGGTGGTTTTAGCCACCTTTCTTTTTATGACTGTTAGATAAATTTATAAGTAGATAAATGTATAAGTAGTAGATAAGGGTATAGGTGTTAGATGAGGGGTTGGAAGCGCTTGTTTTAATCATTGATTGAGATTTTTTAATACCAAGTCACGTACCGATAATAAGTTATTCACCGATAACAACTGGGGTAGAGGCAAGACTGGATAACGTTTATGCAACAATACCATCTATCTGAGCAAGCATTGTCACTGTGGCTCAATTATGTTGAACGCCAAGTGGGTTTTATCCTACCAAAGTCTCAGAACAACTGGGTAAAAGTTATCATTGAGCGGCATATGCGGCGTAATGCGCTTGACAGTACGGCGCTATTACAGACAATTGTGCAGGATGCAACTATCTATCATCAGCTAATCGATGATATCTTGATTCCTAGAACCCAGTTTTTTCGGCATCTACCCACTTTTGCGTTTGCTGAAGCAGTTGCCAACGCATGGCATTTGCAGCCGCAAAACCAACAACGTAGTTTTACGGCGTGGAGTGTGGGATGTTCGACAGGGCAGGAAGCTGTCACGATTGCGTTATGTCTAGAAAATGCCTCGGATGGGATGCAAGTTTATCAAGTGTTTGGTTCAGATTTTCACCAGCAATCATTGATTGATGCAACCCTTGGCGAGTATGAAAACGCGCAAAAACCGTTTATTCCTGCTGTCTATCATCAATACCTTAAAGACGTTGGCAGGGATAAATTTGCGCCAGTCCCTACAATAAAATCGCAATTGCAGTTTTTTAGCAAAAATTTAGTCGATGCTAAGCAATCGATTCCTTTAGAGGCAGGTCAATGCCAACTGATTGTCTGCAACAATGTGTTAATTTATTTTTGGCAATTTGAGCAGCGTGACATCGTGCGTTATTTAGCCCGTTATTTGGCGGATGATGGTGTTTTGTTATTAGGCGCAGGTGAAAGTCTGGGGTTTAGTGATCCAGATTTACAGCAAATTGCCGTACCGACAATCCATGGCTATTGCAAAACGGTTGCCCCAGATTGGCTCAAGGCAGTGGCAAATATTGCGCGCTAATCAGGGAAGTCAATATTGAAGGGTATAAAAGCTATCAACCTGAGTTGACGCTAGACAGCTGGTAAGTTATTTTAAGTGATATAAGAAATTAATAAACGACTGCGTTACAGCTAACTTAAAATCGAGAAAAATCGTCATCGTTTTTGACAGTCGTTGTCCTAGGAATATGGTATGAGTAAACAACGTAATTTGATCGCCTTAGACTGGTTGATGCCGGTTTTAAAAGACGTATTTGGTGAGCTTAACCAGTTGCTACAACGAGATGACGCGCCCCCAGCGTGGCAGTTAATCGGTCAACATTTGCACCAAATTACCGGTGCACTCGCGCTTGCCAACCAGCCAGCCTTAGCAAAACTGGCGAAAACGCTTGATAAAACCACTATCGCTATTCAGCAAGAAACTCTATCCCCGCAGTATTTTAGTCAAATCAGCCATGCGGTGAGATTGCTGCAATTTGACATTGAACAAGTACAAGCTAAACAGCAGATTCATACTGACTGGGTCAATGACCGAATCGCTTATTTTGAGCAACTGCTTGGCATAGCGTCATCTTATGAGCCCATCCAAGCTGCCGCAGACAATACTTTATTATTTTTAAGCCAATTAGCCACGCCAGACATCAAACATTCATGGGACAGTGCCCAAGCCAATGAATTACTCAAAGTTTGGCGTTATACCAGTTTGCAGCTACTACAAAACGAGACCAACGACAGCAAACATTTAGATGCGCTGAGCAAGGTTGCTAGCTATTTGTCCCAAGCTGCCATCAATCCTGCTTGGCGTCAATTTTGGCAGTTGGTCGCAGTGTGGTGCAATAACCTAACCCTCAATGAGCAGCCTGCGCCAACCGCTTATGCTGCGCTATTAAACAGTCTGTCATTGGTGCTGACGCATGATTTGACTCTCACCCCTGATATTACCGTGTCTCGTCTGGCAGTTGATGTGTTATTAGCGCTCAATGCGTTAACCCACAAATCGCATGACGCTAAAGCCCTGCTATCAAGCTTGGATATCAATAGTAATGACACGCTTGATAATTTATTTAGTCAAGTATTAGAAAAACTTGAAAAAATTATTTATCAAGTGCATGAGCCGCTCACTATTTTGCCGCTGCTTGAATCAGTCAAAAATAGTTTGGCAAATCGCGGTTGGGTGTTTTATGAAAACCAAATGGCGCAAATTATCGATGACGTGCGCTTGATGACGCAAGATACCTTTATGGCGTCATCACTCAGTTGGCAGGTAGAACGCCAGCTGCAAGATTTTTATAGCCAGTTGTTGTCAACGGTTGAAACCCTTGATAGCCAAATTGGCTTACAGCATTTTGCCTATGCCAGCAATCCACAAAATGAAGCGGTGCGGCAAACGCGCGTGCATGTTGAAAATATCAAGCGGTCGTTTAATCAATATATCCAAACCCGTGATTTAAATAAGTTAATAGTCAATGACGAATTAATTGCCACCATTCAAGTTTTTGGGGCATTAGGTTTAACACGTCCCAAAGAATTGGTCGAACAAATTCGCTTATTATTTAGCCGTATCCATAAAAATTCGGTACACGTCTTAAGCTGGGAAGCCAGTGATGCCATCGCCGACATGATTGCCCGCTTTGAGCTATTTTTGGATTATTTATCCAACCAGTCTGTTAGTGAAGAGTTTTTGGATCAAACCCAAACGCAGCTTAACCGTGCCAATTTACTGCTTAATCGCTTAATCGAAACGCCATTAACCGCCGCTGAAGTGGTAGCACCCACCAAGCACTTTGGTAGAAATACGCTGATTTACGATGATGAAGGCGAACGTATTGCCGGTGATATTGAATCACTATCACAAGGGGTAGCTACTGCTAGAGAAGCGCCTAACACGCAAACGGCTGTAATGCAAACGAGTGGCGTGCAAGAATCGCAAGCGCTGGCGGCGGCAAGGCAAGCCCTCAAAGATGATGACTATAGTATGGATGAAGATATCCGAGATATTTTCATTGAAGAAGCGCAAGAAGTCCTCGCTGAGTTGGGTGAGCAAATTCCGGTATGGGAAGTGGATATCCATGAATTAGTGGCGCTCAAATATATCCGCCGAGGTTTTCATACCTTAAAGGGTTCAGGTCGTATGGTGGGCGCCCATCAAATTGGTGAGATGTGTTGGGCGGTAGAAAACATGCTCAACCGTGTGCTAGATGGCACTTTAGCGGTTAGTGATGCGTTAGTGGGCTTTATCAGAAATACCCATCGCAAACTGCCGACATTGGTTGAAGATTTTCAGCAGCAGCGGGCGCCAAGTATTGACCCTGCGGTTACGGTATTGCAAGCGACTAATCTATTACAACAGCAGCCGATTAACACAGGTCTGCCAGAAACCAATGGCTTAGATAGCCTTGTATCAGTCAGTGCTAGTGTGGCTGAAGACAGTGATAATATGGCTCAAGGCAATGAAGCTGCCAGCGACACTGCGCCATCAACTACAGAGGATATTCATGCCTTACCTGAAGTGGTGGCTCGCGAATATGAACAGCTAACGACGGTCACAGATGCGGTCAGCGATCCCGATATTCAAGAAATTTATATCGAAGAAGCCAATGAAGTTATTGAAACGATTACACCACTTAACCAAGCTTGGCAAGCTAAGCCCGATGATTTTGATACCTTAAAAGAAATCCGCCGAGGTTTTCATACCTTAAAAGGCTCAGGCCGCATGGTTGGCGCCAATCAGCTAGGCGAGCTTGCCTGGTCGATTGAAAACATGCTCAATCGCGTGCTTGATCATACCATAACAGTAGACGAGGGGGTTTTACACCTGGTTGGTGATGTCATTGAGGCATTTGCTGGGCTCATCACGATTTTTGCCCAAAATCGTACAGATTATCCCGCAGTGATTCAATTATGGCAAGCCGTCGCTAATAGCTATGCCAAAAAACATGGCGACAGCTTTAGCTACCATCAAGCCTTATCCGCTTTCGCGGGACAAGTAGCAGCTTCGCCAAGTGCGCTACACACTGATGAGGCGCTTTCGTCTGGTCACGCCACCGCCCAAACTCAAGCGCCACAGCATGTCAGTGGCATTAGTGACATCAGTAGTGAAATGGATGTCGCTGATGACGTATTTATTGAAGAAGCAGACGAGTTATTGGTCGATATTGATAACTTTATTACCCACCATTTGGGTGAGCCTGCAACGCATGTGCCTGATGCCATATTACGGGCATTTCATACCTTGCGTGGTGGCGCAGCGCTAATTGAACTCGACAATGTTTATCGCTTAAGCGCTGCGGTAGAACAAGCACTGGGCGACTTATTACATAATGAAATGCCGCTCACCGCCAGCCAGTTATTGACCTTGCAAGAGGCCAAAGATCTACTGCAAACCTACATTGATGAGCATAAAATCCATCATGATGTGACGGTGGTGGAAGATAACACTGACATTGTTGCTGACTTGATTGAGCGTCTAACAGATGCTAATGCCGAATCTTATGAAAGCACAAAACTGACTGTCAAAGATTTGATAGCGCTTGGGATTGATGACTTACTCGATGCCGATCAGCAAGCACAGGTTAAGTTTGCTGGTGAGAGTGAACAAGTTATTGCTTATGCCGAGCAGCTTGAACAACAAGCCTCAAGGCTTGCGCAAGCGACTGAAGGTTTGAGCTATTTTATCATTCCAAGCACCTTACAGTTTGCCTATAAAAAACTCGCTGATTATCCGCAATTTGCCAAAAACGAAGACATTTATGATGGCTTGATGGGCTTACACAATCAGCTCATCAATATGTTTGACGCCATTGCAGCAGGACTGCGCGTCAATATCAATGAAGAGGCGATTGAAACCTTAAGAAAATTATTGGCAAAAAGTCAGTACCAAGCTGAGATGGATGCTATCGAGTACCAACCAGTTGCTACAGACGATGAACTGTTGCAGATTTTCTTGGATGAAGTGCAAACCATTCAGCCCGATGTGCAAAATTACTACAACCAATGGCTCAATAACCTTAGCAATTTAGAGGTGGTCAAAGAACTAGCTAATTATATGCACATCTTAAAAGGAGGTGCAGAGCTAATCGGGGTATCGAGTATCGTCGAGATGGCGCTACGTGGTGAGCAAGTGTATGACGCCATTGATAAAGGCATTTTACCTAGTGATACCGATACTGCTTCATTGCTGCAAAAGCTGCATGAAACCATTGCCTCACAGATCAAGCAAGTTCGACAATTTAGTCGCTCTTTTGAAGCCACAGATTTTGCCCACCAAATCGATGAGGTCATCGCCGGCACAGTACAAAGTCGAGACTTGGTATTTGCGGTGCCACTGATTGTTGAAGCCAATCCTGAAGAGTCGATAGAGCAAAAACAATCTGCCAAAGAGGGTGATAGCGCACTTGCGAAAAATGACCCACTCTACATCGAAGAAATTATTAATAACTTTGAAGAGCGTCGTTTAGAGACTTGGAAAGGTCAAGAGCCTGATGAAGATATCTTAAAAGTGTATCTTGAAGAAGCCAAAGAGCTGATTGATAGCAGCAGCCAGCATTTACAAGAATTCCGTAGTAATAACAGTGATCTTGCCGCATTACAAGCCTTGCAACGTGAATTGCACACCATCAAAGGTGGCGCAAGAATGGTCGGTGCAGAAGGGATTGCCACGTTGGCGCACGAAATGGAAACCATCTACGAAGAGCTAGGCAGCCGCCGCAAACCTGCGACTCGGATGATTGGCAACCTATTGGCGGTCTGTCATGACTGGTTAGCAAGTGCGATTTATGTCTTAGAAAATAAATTTAACCCACAAACGCCGGTGGCATTGGTTGCAGCGCTGCAACAATTCTCGCGAAAACCTGATAGCTTAAAAGAAATCCCCAATGCTAACCTCACCAGCCAAATTGAGCAAATTGATATCTATCGCAGTAGTCTCGGGCAAGACACGTTAGAAGTCAAACAGCGCGACCTAAGCGTCATGCCGCTGATGACGGGTAACTTTGAATCTGAGCAAGATCAATCGAGCCTTAATGCTGAGACGCTTAGGATTTCTGCAAGTACCATGGAGCGCATGATTAACCTATCAGGTGAGTCCGCGATCAACCGCTCACGAATTGAGATGGGTATATCGAGTCTATCGAACAATATCGAAGAGATGGGTGCAACCGTACAGCGTCTAGCAGATCAGCTACGCCGTATGGAAACCGAGCTTGAGATTCAAATTTTGTCACAGATTGGTGATGAACATGCGTTAGAAAGTGACTTTGACCCGTTAGAGATGGACCAATATTCAGCGCTTAACCAACTGTCAAAATCGCTCTCGGAATCGGCATCGGACTTGTTAGACATCAAAACCACCATGCTCGATAAAACCCGTGAAACCGAAAACTTGCTACTGCAATTATCACGCACTCAGACTGATTTGCAGGAAGGATTAATGGACTCACGTACTGTGCCATTCTCGCGTATCACGCCACGTCTGCAACGGATCGTCCGCCAAACAGCCACTGAGCTTGGCAAGTCTGTTGAACTGCGAATCTTAAACGATGAAGGTGAAATTGACCGTAATATCCTTGAGCGTATTACCTCACCGCTTGAGCATATGCTACGTAACGCCGTTGACCATGGTATCGAAAAATCGCAAGAACGTATTGAAAGTGGCAAATCAAGAACAGGCTTAATCACACTTGAAGTGCTGCGTGAAGGTGGTGAAATCGTTATCAATTTAACCGATGATGGGCGCGGTATTAATGTGAATGCGGTACGCCAAAAAGCGATTGAGCAAGGCTTGATTTCTGCCAAAGATACCAGTCTAAAAACACTTGATATCATGCAATATATCTTTAACGCAGGTCTGTCCACCGCCAAATCTGTATCACAAATCTCAGGCCGTGGTGTCGGTATGGATGTGGTACAAAGTGAGGTCAAACAGCTGGGTGGTGTAGTCACTGTCGACTCTGAAAGTGGCAGAGGCTCACGCTTTACCATGCGTTTACCATTGACGGTTGCGGTGTCTGATGCCTTGATGGTTAGGGCAGGGGATAAATACTTTGCTGTACCATTGGTGCAAATTGAACGTGTGATGCGGGTCAATGTCGATGCGATTGCTAATTTTTATACCACCAATGCCGATAGTATCAATATCGATGGACAAGCCTATCGTCTGCGCTATCTCAATCAGATTTTGTACGGCAGCGACCCGGTGGACGCACTAGCGCACCAGTCAAGTAGTGTACCAGTGATTATTATTCGTACTGACTTAGGTCAGCGCATGGCGCTGCAAGTGGATATGATTGCAGGCTCTCGTATCGAAGTTGTCGTTAAACCGCTTGGTCGTCAGCTCTCGCATATCGATGGCATTTCGGCTGCTACCATCATGGGTGATGGTTCGGTCATGCTCATTCTTGACTTGGTGGCATTGATGCGTAATGTCAGCAATATCGCTAAAGTCGAGCAGCAAAAAGCCAATAAGTCGGTCAAACAAGCGCACAAACCCGTGGTACTGATTGTCGATGACTCAGTAACCGTACGTAAAGTCACCTCGCGCTTACTGGAACGTAACGGCTATGAGGCCCAAGTGGCAACGGATGGTATTGATGCGCTAGAAAAATTGCAAGAAATGCTACCGGAAGTCATTGTATTGGATATTGAGATGCCACGTATGGACGGCTTTGAAGTCGCCAACCATATTCGCCATAACCCACGACTTAAGCATATCCCTATTGTCATGATTACATCGCGTACCGGTGAAAAACACCGTGAACGCGCGTTTGGTATCGGGGTAAATGAATACATGGGTAAACCATTCCAAGAACAAATGCTGTTAGACACCTTAGCACGCTTTACCCAACAAGCAAAAACTGACTAAGCCGACCATGTAAAGGATACAATCATTCATGCTGTCAAAGCACTCACCACCGCCGCGATTTTTTATCGTTGCTGAGGAAAATCAGCAACGACTCGCCTTTAGCGATACCATTCGTTCATGGGGGTTTGAAATCGTGGAATGCTTGGCAGCGTCACAGCTGACCGAAAAACATTTTCAGCAAAAAGTGGATGTGTGGCTAGTCGATACCCAAGACGATTACGCCGTGATTCAAAATGTTGAAAAACAACTGAATGTCAATTTGACTAAGGTCGTACTACTGGGCTTTGTCACGGCGCCTTATATCAATGAAAGTCTGTTATATGCCAAATGGCAACGCCAACTGAAGCGAAAAATCGCCATCATGCTAGAACGTAGCGATTTGCTAGCGCACTATGAGGCTGCCAAGGGTGAAATCAAACCGTGGAAATATGTGGTATTGCTCGCGGCATCGATGGGCGGACCGCTTGCCATTAAGGAATTTTTAGATAATTTGCCCGAAGATTTGCCAGTATCACTGTTACTAGCGCAGCACTTCAACCAAAATATGCTAAGCACCTTGCCAAGAATTTTAAATCGTCACAACGAGTGGCGCTGTGACATAGTGACCAATACCCAAAAATTATTGTCAGGGCGTTGTTTGATTTTACCGATTGACCACAGCGTGGTGTGTGATTCCAATGGACGGGTAATTTTGCAGCGCAAACCTTGGCGAAGCAGTTACAAACCGCCAATCAGTGAGGTCATGCGTAATTGCAGCGAAGCGTTTGGCAACAATTTAATCACTATCGTGTTCTCTGGTATGGGCAATGATGGTAGTGATGCGGCAGCGACGGTCAAAAAAAATGGTAGTATTATTTGGGCACAAACCCCTGATAGCAGCACCTGCGCCAGTCAGCCACAAAGCATGATTGAAAGCAACCAAGTTACTTTTGTTGGCACCCCTAAGCAATTAGCTGAGCAGCTAATCGCCTTGTGTGGCTAATCCTATAGGCTGGCAACGACCGCTAAATTTCTTATTAATCACTAAAATGAGCAAGCCATGGCAAACGAGTTAAACCGTTACTTTAAGCAAGATGAAGATGTAGGCGTCCTAAGTATCACTACAGGTCAATTAACCATTGCTCGAATTCCTTCTAGCATTTCGCCTGACTGGATTGTACCGCAAGCCTTGATTTTGAGCATTGATAACTATGATGAGCGCATCTGGAATTATATTTGGCGCGGTCAAGAAGTGCCGGTGTATCACTTGTTGCCAAAAGATGAGCAGCCCACCCACTTAGTGGTGTTAGAAAGCGTCACCGATATCCATCGTATTGCCTTACAAATTCACGGGGAAGTGACTTTCCATTCTGTGCGTATTGCCGATCTCAAAGACGCTGATGACGCCACTTACCAAGCTGAATTAGCGACTCACTACCCTGATTTATTAACCGCCTTAAACACGCCAGATCATGAGCTCGTCGAGCGCTCACGCGCACCGAATTTGGCAGACTATAGCCTACAGCACGCCTATATTTTTCAGCCAGTTATGTTGGCAGGTGATTTGTGTGTAGTACCAGATTTGGACAAGCTCTCGCATTTCTTGGTGGATTTAGATGGTTAGATGCAGTCCGCCTTTATGCTATTTGCCAACAGTCTGTTACTTTTATTTTGCCCAAACATTGCTAGAATAACCCAAAACAAATCATGATAAGGTAAAATCCATTATGGCATTATTTCCTGCAAATGAAGCGCCACAGCCGATTGCCCCACACGGTATCAACAAATGGTCGTTATCGTCACGTATTTTCCATTGGATTAGCGTGGTATTGTTGATTGCGACTTGGGCAATGATTGAGCTGAATGAGGATGCAACTGACTTTACCTATTTTGATTTGCATAAAGCGTTTGGACTCAGTGTGCTATTTTGGACAGTAGGTCGTATTATTAACCGTTTTGTCACCAAAGCACCCGCCGATGTGCCGATGCCAAAATGGCAAAATAAACTATCGCATTTAACCCATTTGGCACTGTACTTGATTTTACTTGCCATGCCTTTGGCGGGCTGGTTTTCTGTCATGTTTGATGGGGAAGGGGTGAGTATGTTTGGGCTATTTGATATCCCAGCCTTTGTCAGTGAAAACAGTGATTGGTCAGGCACGTTAGAAAAAATTCATAAAAATCTGTTGTGGACGTTGCTGCTGGTGTTCACAGCCTTGCATGTCATCGGCGCGCTGTATCACCAATTTATCCAAAAAGACCATTTAATTCGCCGTATGCGCTAAGTTAGCCCATAGTATAAAAAAGCCCATGTCATCATGGGCTTTTTACTAACAATTTTTTAAATGCAACCTAGATTAAAAACAATCTAGATTAAGCGCAACATGAATTATTGGCGTGTACTATCAGGCAAGCTGATATTCATCTCAAGCACTTCCATGTTTGCTTCATTGTGATGTTGAATATTGACGTCATCAATGTTGACACCTGACACGTAGGTATTGACCACTGCCAAAATCTCACGTTTCATTTTTTCAATACGCTCTGGGGTTAACCGATTGTGCAAGCGGTTTTCGCTGGCAACGATGACCTTTAGGCGCTCTGCGGCAGTATTGGCACTGTTTGACTTTTGCTCACCGCCAAATAAATTACTCCAAAATCCCATAGCCTACCCTCCAAACCAGCGTTGTAGGAAACTTTTCTTCTTCACCTCGATATGGCGATAGGGACGTTCTTCCCCCAAGAAACGAGCGACCATGTCATCATAAGTTTGACCGGCTTTTGAATTTTGATCCAGCACCACAGGCACACCTTGGTTTGATGCCTCAAGTACGCTATTGCTTTCAGGAATCACGCCAAGTAGCGGCACTTTTAGGATGTCATTAGAGATACTGTTGATGTCCATCATCTCACCGCGCTCAGCACGCTCAGCGTTGTAGCGGTTGATGACCAAGTGCTCACGTACCACACCTGTACCTTCTTCAACTTTTTTGGTACGGCTTTGCAAAATACCGATGATACGGTCTGAGTCACGCACCGATGAGATTTCTGGGTTGGTCACGATGATGGCTTCATCGGCATGGTACATAGCAAGCTGGGCACCGCGCTCGATACCGGCGGGCGAGTCACACACGATGTAATCAAATTGTTTGGCTAACTCATTAATGACTTCGGCGACTCCTTCATCTGTCAAGGCGTCTTTGTCGCGGGTTTGGCTGGCAGGTAAAATAAACAAGTTATTGAGCTGTTTGTCTTTTACCAATGCTTGAGACAGGCGCGCGTTCCCTGAGATAACATCAACAAAGTCATACACGATGCGATTTTCGCAGCCCATAATGAGGTCAAGGTTTCTAAGACCCACGTCAAAGTCAATCACCACAGTTTTAAAGCCGCGAACGGCGAGACCTGTAGCGAAAGAGGCGCTGGTGGTGGTTTTACCTACCCCGCCTTTTCCTGAAGTTACAACAACGATTTTTGCCACTTTGGCATACTCCTATTCATAGCACGGTGTCAGTGAGGCGGTATTGAATCATTCAAGCCATACACACATTCACGCTAAACTGGTTTGAAAAATATGGATATAAATTAACGTAAATCGTTAAAAATTAAGACTTAAATTTTAGTTAGCCTAAATTTGGTTAATTGGACTAGTTTAGCATAAAAAACTTTTCGAAGTTAATCGAGAGATTGACGATTTTTGCATAGATTGTGGTATAAGTGGTTGTTTAGGTGATTGTTATTCCATCAATTCAAACACCAAGCCTTGTCCATCCAAGTAGCTGACTTGTACCGCTTTATCCAAATACTCAGTGGGAATATTTTCTTTTAGGCAATAAGTACCCGCAACTGACACCAGTGACGGGTTAAAACGTAAACAGAATATTTTGGCATTGGTGTCGCCCGTCGCCCCTGCGACCAATCGCCCTTCGGCTTTGCCATACACGTGTAGGCTATAATCGGTAATCGCTTCCGCGCCGGCATTGATGCCTTTGGTCAAAATCACGTCGCCACCAACATGGTTGATACTTTGACCTGAGCGCAACATTTGAGTATGCACCAAATCGCCTTCAAGCTGCGATTGGTGATGCGGTGAAGCGACAAATTTATCAGGTGCAGCTGTGGTCTCATTGCTTGTGGTCTCATGGCTTGCGGTATTATTGGTTACGATATCATTGGCGGTTTGATTTTGTCGTTTGGTCGCTTGACTGTCGGATGTGAGTGATTGGGTAGGGGATTGCGTAATGTGTTGAGACGATGGCGTATTGGCTGTGCTGTCTGATTTTTGCTCACTACCCGTCGCCACATTTTTTGCTGCTTTGCCGTCAATGCGTTGCCCATCTGCTGGAAAAATGGCAATGCGAAGCTCATTGGCTTGGGTGTCATTGGCGCCTGTGACTAACCCAATCGGCTGTAACCCTAGCACCCATAAGCCGCCCCAAAGCTGCGCTAAATTTAATGGCTGTTGACAACTGACAATCACCGGTAAGTTGGACTGGCGTTGACGACCTAGCTTTTGTGCAATCTTTGTCAAAATTACTTTGATGTCATTGCCTTCAATATTTAGGCGGGTAAAGTTCAGTAGTCTGCCAGTGAGTTTCACGCTAGTGGCTACAGGGTCGGTGGGTAATGGGTTGGCTGGCTGCTGACTTTGCGGTGAATCCTGCACTGATAGGTTAGGTACGCTTTGTAAGTTTTGTGATGAACTATCTTGGGTCAAGTCAAGGGCAGCGGGCTGTGTCATGAAAAACCTTTTTATAATAACTTTTTATACATCAAAATCGATTCATACCGCATATTAGCAAGTATTATTTAAAACAACAACCATTCACCGCGCTATTTATTGTTTGCCAACCAAAGCCGTAATAGGGCGATAAAAAAAGCGTTGCACAGCCGTTAGCTGCCAGCCAAATTGGTGGATTCATCAGCGTATTTGGTGCTTCCATTGTTGAATGCGAACTTGGTTGGCAAGTGACGTCAAACTATCATCAATAATATCGCTAACTAATTTTTCTAGCGCAGGGCTAGTGACGTCAATTTGTACCAAGCTTTTGGCGATTTCTTCATACATCAGTGTGAGCGTTTGCGGCTTGGTAAGGTTGGTAGTCAAGCTTAATGTCAGATTTTCCCCAATGTGTTGCCCGATGCTGTGCATTTGGTTTTCTATCAGACTACCTGCAATCGGTATCAAGCGTAAGATGCGATGTAGCTCGGGCGTGTCGGTTAGCGCTTGCTGAATGGCTAGACCTACTTGTTTTGCCAAAGGTTTGGCAAAGATGGCAGGATTGGCGGGCGTGGATTGTAATAACGGTGTGGCTTCTTGCTGCAGCACTTCAACAATGACCTTTTGTATGTCATCCCGATGCTTGTCGATGATATTTTTGACCAAATGCCCATCCGCGTTGCTTATTTCGGTGCGGATATTGTCAATCGCGGTTAAAATCACCCGATCAGAAATCTCTTCCATAATCATTTGATAATAAAATTTGATAGTGGCAAGCCAACTGGCGGGCAAAACTTTGTAGCCAAGTTTATGCAGACGATAACCAATCACGCCAACGCGCAGCAGTCGTAATGCGCGCAGCTGCGGTGCACAGCCCAACACTTCATACCAATGCACGAATGGAAAGAAAAACCAGCGGTAATAGCGTTTTTGGACGATGGCAATCAACCAACGAACCGCAAGCTCGGCTACCAAAAAGATGGTAAACAGCCCGCCTGCCACTTTGAGCGGCTCGTGCCATCCTTGCTGATAACTGACGATACTGTCAAGAAACCCCAGCCAACTTGCTATTTTTGCCATAAAGCTACTTAGCATCAAAGCGTCAAACCCCATGAGCAGCAAGTCCAACACAATGGCAACCATCATGATGATATCGTAGGCTAACTGCCAACGACTGGGTTTGGCAGGGTGGGTAGTGAGCGGTTGGTTAATATTCGGGCTTGGCGTTGGGCTAGATTTTGGGTCTAAATTAGCAGTTGGCATAAAAAATTGCTCAAAATGGGGTCGATACCGCAAAAAATGTGAGTGAGGACAAGGCAGGTAAGTCATATATCGCATGGCTTACCTGAGATTTTAACTAGTAGTGTCACTAGTGATATGTCACTAGTAAGGCGTCGCTAGGGATGACGGGTAAAATCATCGAGCATGGCTTGGATACGTTGGTCCTTTTGTTGCCACAAGTCATTAAGCCAACGGTACATATCTTTTTTGGTTTGTTCATCCTGTTGGTATTTGCCATCCATGAGCCGCTGTAGCAAATCATCTGGCAATGCAATTTTTTGAATATCCACCCCAATGCGTTTGATATTACCTTGCCACAAATCCTGATAGCTAGGAATACCGTCAGGATACACAATCGTCATATCAAGCACCGCGTCTAAATCGTTACCCAACGCACCCAATGCAAGTGCAATGCCGCCCGCCTTGGGTTTTAGCAAATGTTGATACGGCGATTGTTGCAAGTCACGTTTTTTTTCGCTAAACCGCGTGCCTTCGATAAAGTTAAGTAAGGTAAAAGGCTTGTCGAGTAAGTTTTGACAAGCGCGTTTGGCTTCGATGATATCGCGGTCTTCTAGCGCTGGATTTTTAGCAATCGCTGTTTTCGAGTAGCGTTTCATCATCGGAAAGTCTAAAAAATAAAAGGCTTGTCCCACAATTGGGATATACAATAGCTCGTATTTGGCAAAAAATCGCGTTAATGGCAGTCGGTTTTCACTGATATATTGAATGACAGTGGTGTCGACCCAAGATTGGTGATTGCTCAGCAAAATATATTTGCCATTAACCGATAAGTCATCAGGCAGATTGACGCGAAAATCAATATCGGGCAGGATATTTTCAATTAAGCGATTGTTGGTGTTGATCCAGTGATTGGCTATTTTTAACACGCATTTATCTGCCAATGGATGACCCGTCAATGTTTTTACTGCGCCCATCACCCAAAGTGGTAGACTAAACAGCACTGAATTGCCGGTAATGGTGCCTGCCGCCACCGCTAAGCTGGCGTTTTGCGCCAAAGGTAATGATGTTTTACGCAGTTTATTGAACGTGTTTTTAAGCAATGATGGTTTATCGTTATTTGTCATATTTGGCTCCCACAAAGCTTATTCAAAAAAGCTTATTTGAATGAGACATAAGAAAAAATACTTGGCTTCATTAATTTGGCTTCGTTAATTGTAAAAATAAGTGTTA
Source organism: Enhydrobacter sp. 8BJ (assembly GCA_902506225.1). Taxonomy (GTDB): domain Bacteria; phylum Pseudomonadota; class Gammaproteobacteria; order Pseudomonadales; family Moraxellaceae; genus Faucicola. Next base: position 619,051 of record LR733345.1, read on the forward strand.
GTTTAGCAAACGTCAAAAATGTTCACTAATAAATTTTTATACACTGGCAAGCACAAATCTTGCAGGTTTATTGGTGCTACGCTATACATCCCAGTAAAGTTAATTGTCAAAAAATTTTTTTAAAAATTAACAAGTTATTGAATAAGCTATGGATAATAGATTGACTATCCAGCACAGTTTTCATCAAAATCACGAAGCATTTAATATATAAAAATAAATAATATAGATAATGAATACTTGAAAATATTTTGTAACAAATTATGCCATCCTACAACATCCTTAAGACAAATCATTACATATAACGAAAAAGTTTATTGCATAATGAGCTCAATCACAAAGCAACTGAGTGTTGTCAGGTTTATCTGGCAAATGAGATAAAAACAACAAGTTGGTGCGTGACAATTATAACTAAGTAATTATAACTAGAGGCATTTAAAGGAGATTACTCATGCGTACTAAATTATTAGCAGCTACTTTAGCATCAGGTGTTATCTTAACAGGTTGTGCAACAACGCCAACTGGTACGACAACAACAGGCATTACCGACAATAAAGCGCTTATGGGGGGTCTATTAGGGGCAGCCGCAGGCGCGGGTATTTCAAAAGCAACGGGCGGTGAAAAAACCGGTCGTGATGCGGCAATCGGTGGTGTACTAGGTGCGGGCGTGGGTTACTACATGCAACAACAAGAAGCTAAACTTCGTGCAGAAACCGCAGGTTCTGGCGTAACGGTAACGCGTGACCCAGTGACTAATAACATTAACTTGTCTATCCCAGAAGCGATAACTTTCCGCGTTGGTGATTCTACTATTCTACCTAACTTCTATAATACGTTAGACAAAGTAGCTACCACACTACGTGACTATAACCAAACTAACATTCAAGTAAATGGTTACGCCTCAGTGGAAGGTGATGCAAATAGAAACCAACAATTATCACAGCGCCGCGCATCAGCAGTCGCTAATTACTTAGTCAATCGTGGCATCTCTAGTAACCGTATCAGCGCTATTGGTCGCGGTGCGACAACACAATTTGGCTCAAGCTATGAACCAAACCGCCGTGTAGAGATGATTATCCTTGCACCACAGTCAGTTAACTAATCAAGTCAAGCTAGCTGATATTTTCATCCGCGAATTGATAAAAAAAGCACCTTTTATAAGGTGCTTTTTATCATCCGTTGCCGTAAAACCACCGCCTTTAGGCGGTGGATATAAGGCAACTCATACACTATAACGCTTGCATAAATTTTGCTAAAATAATTTGCATGAAAACACTCAAGCTACGCATACGAGATAAACACACAGCAAAGCTTAACCGCCTAAGTGGTTTGGTTAATTTCGTATGGAACTATGTGAATGACTTGAGTTACAAGCATCTGCAAAAGACTGGTAAATTCTTTTCAGCTTACGATTTAAACGAATACACCAAAGGTAGTGGTGAGTTACTAGGCTTGCATAGTCAGACTATTCAGGCAATCAATGAAACCCATGCCAAAGCTAGAAAACAATTCAAAAAAGCTAAGTTATCATGGCGAACCAACAACCCAAGCTCTAAGCGTAAATCGCTCGGTTGGCTACCGTTTAAACAATCTGCCATCAAACACATCGCCACACACCAAACAGGCAAAAAAGGCTTAAAATCCACCTTACAGCTTAGTTTAGCCAAAGGACAAAAACTAGTCATTGACCTATGGGACAGCTACAACCTTAGCCTATATCAAATTAACACCCTTGAGGTCGTCCAAGACAGCCGTAACCGTTGGTATGCTTGTATCACCGTCAAAGACTACCCTAAAACACAATGCGGTACAGGCAGCGTAGGCATTGACTTAGGCTTAAAAGACAGTGCCACAGCCTCAAATGGCAATAAATTACAAATCAAACAAACGCTCAACTATGCCAAAGATTTAGCCATTGCTCAACGAGCTAAAAACAAACAACGTGTCAAAGCAATCCATGCCAAAATCAAGCATACACGCCAAGACCTCATCCATAAATTCACCACCCAATTAGTTAAAGATAATGCGCTAATCGTGGTCGGTGATATTCAGAGTAATCAATTTAATAGTAAAAAAGGCAAACTCGCCAAATCGGTTTACGATGCAGGTTGGTTTGAACTGAAACGACAACTGAACTACAAATGCGAGAACGCAGGTTGCCGTTTTGAAATCGTGAATGAGAGATACACGACCCAGCGATGTTCGTGTTGCGGTGAAATCACCGCCAATAGTCCGAAAGGTAGAAAATCGCTTGGAATAAGAGAATGGATATGTGCTTCGTGTGGCACATGGCATGATAGAGATATCAATGCCAGTAAGAACATTCTTGCGGTCGGGCTTGACCGTCTTGTAGAAGGAATCCCCTTGCTTTAGCAAGGGGAGGAAGTCAAAAAATACTCACCACAATATTATTGCCATTGTCTAAGGCGTCATTATAAAACCCCAATAACTCATTATATGAAGCCAGCAATTCTTTATCCAAGTTTTCCTTTTTGTCTTGCCAAATATTGGGTGGAAAAATAGCTTGCTCACGTAGTGACTTCATCGAAACTTTTTCTAAGCGTTTTTTAAAGTTAATTTGTTCTAGTGCATCGACGATTTCGACAATATGTGCCCACGGGGTAAAAGCAATAAAATCGGCATCTTCACTGTCACTAAAAGTTTCCACACCCACCACAAATTCGCTGACAGGCTCATCGGGTACAGGTTGGGTGGCGCTGTGTTTGGTTAACACAAAATGGATAATGTCCCACAGTTTGCCCAAATCTACCAATTGCGCTTGAGGCTGCTCACTCATGTTTTCAAGTAACGCGGTTCGCGCTGTATCAGTGGCATTTTGCAGTTGCTCGAGCAGGGCGTTATCGACCATCAAATATTGTGCGATCATACAATTTCCTAGTTATAAAGTAGCGAGATATTAGCGTAGTGGGATATGACAGTCCTATCACTTTATGTTAAGACGAGGACCACAAGCGAGGATAGTATAACCCATACAGCAAGCGATTTTGACGATATACTCACTTGAATTGACCAACTCATTTAGCTGACTTATTTAACCGACTTAACTTTAACCAATTAGGCCTGCTGACATATTGATTAATGAGGCTAAAATTGCGGTATTAAAGAAAAATGATAACACACAATGAATGGTACCGATGATCCGACTTTGCTGGGTGTTGAAGGCGACATCCGCTGTTTGACCTGAGGTGCCAATGATGTAGGAAAAATATAAAAAATCCCAGTAGGCGGGGTCGTCATCGTTAGGAAAATCTAGCATTTCTGCGTTTTTTTCTTCTTTAAGCAAGAAATACTCGTGGGTGTAATGAATAGCAAACATGGTATGAATAAACAGCCAAGCCGTCAAAATCGTCATGGCGGTTAGCGCGATATGAAACAGCATCAAAGCGCCTTTGGCATCCTTGCTCACGCCCAACTCTACGACAATCGCCAGCATACTGACAATGGCTGTGACAAAAACCAAAATCAGCATTAACACCGTGCCTTCGTCTTCAGCATGGGCTTTATCCAAAATTGCATGTTGATCGGCTTTATACATCATCCGAAAAATAGCCAGTAAATATACCCAAAGTCCGATATTCCAAGCCAGCAAAAATTGCGTCACAAACTTCAATTTATCGTACGCTATCGCAAACGTCCAATCTTTGGGCAATAGACCAACCAGCGTCGATAACCCAAAATACACCACCACCATCGTGGCAAATCCTAACAGTAGACGAGGGCGGCTTTGAAAAAAACGATAGATGTAACCGATCATGGCTGTTTTCTCATAGTGGTTCCCTTATGGCTGTCTGCTCATGGCTGCCTACGTCGGCTTGTTGGGTGCTTTGATTGTGGCGATTTAGGCGTTAACAGGCGAGGTTTTTTGCGCGATTGTGTCGTTGTCGTTGACGCGGATAAAGGTTGGACACCCAATCGCTTTAAATCGGCAGGTGATAGCGGTATTTGTGTGGATGCGCCAACGTCTAAATTCCCCAAACTAAAGCCACTCGATGCCATGCGAATCAGCCGCAAACAGGGCAGTCCCACATGGGCCGCCATGCGACGTACTTGACGATTTTTACCTTCAAAAATAGTAATGGCGAGCCACGTGGTGACTTTGCGTTTGGCAATCTTGTCAGGCGCTTGCCAAATATGCTCGGCAATTTGTGCTTCGCTTAGCCGTACAACTTCAGCAGGTAAGGTGATACCGTCTTTGAGTGGCACCCCTGTTTGTAGTTGCTGTAGCTGGGCATCGCTTGCATCGCCTTCCACCTGTATCCAGTAGGTTTTGCCTTGTTGTTTGCCTGCATTGGCTTTGGGTGGATGGGTCAAGGCTTTATTGACTTGTCCATCAGCGGTTAGCAGTAGCAATCCTTCGGAAGTGGCATCTAATCGCCCCGCCACGCGTAAGCTTTTATCGCTAAAATAATCGCTGAGCGTCGCAAAGTTGTTATTGTCATCGCTGCGAAATTGGCTAAGTACGCCATAAGGTTTGTTAAATAAAATCAGTGTCGGCATGGTAGAGGATGACAAGTGAGTGAAAAAAAGCTTAAAGCGCATCTAGCAGTTGGCTGCTAAGTTGTTCAGTGTAAACGCTAATCTTGGCTATTGCAATAAAGTCACCGTTATAAACCACACCGCCCAACGCCATACATATGTTGCAAAATTGTGCCAAATTGTACAAAAGGATAAGCCCGTATTTTTGGCTAAAAACAAGGTATAATAATCCGTTCATAAAACTACAATAATATCAACATATGTCCTATCACTATCAATTTACCACTGAGTTTGACTGGCGCTCACAGACACAGTGGCAGACGCCTGATACGCCCTTTATGCACTTTGATTTTTGGCAAGCGCTGATAGATGCAAAGCTGATTGGCGGGCACAGCGATTGGTGGGTGCAGTATGTGCAGATTGTCGATGACAGTGCTCAACTGATTGCCGTGATGCCTGTGTTTATCAAAAAGCATCACCAAGGCGAATATGTGTTTGATTTTAGCTGGGCAGAAGCCTTTGAGCGCTATGGTAGAAATTATTATCCAAGATTGGTGACAAGCGTGCCCTTTACCCCCGTCACCGGCGAGCGGATTTGGGTGGCACAAGGTAAGTCATTAACCGCGCCACTGTATCAGACCTTACTACAAGCGATTGATGAATTGGCGAGTCGCTATCAAGCATCCACTTGGCACGGACTGTTTTTCTCCCCAAAAGATGTCGAAGTGTTGCAAAATGTGCCCAATCTTTGCGAGCGGCTAAGCTGTCAGTTTTTATGGCAAAATCGCAATCTACAGGATAAAAAATGCGCCAATTTTGATGAGTTTTTGGCAACATTAACTGCCAAAAAACGCAAATCAATTAAAGTGGAACGCCAAAAGGTGCTTAAACAAAATCTAAGTTGTCAGATTAAAGTCGGTGACGATATCACCGAGGCGGATTGGGCGGTATTTTATCAATGCTATGCCATGACCTATCTGGTCAGAGGACGGCAGCCGTATTTGAACTTAGAGTTTTTTAAGCAGCTTGGGCAGACTATGGCAGACAAGCTGATGCTTGCTCAAGCGCATAACGCGAACGGTGATATCGTGGCTTGTAGTTTATTTTTTTTCGATGACGATGCCACTATCAGCACGTTATATGGTCGCTATTGGGGCTGCCTAGAAGAATATGATTGCTTACATTTTGAGCTGTGTTATTACCAAGGTATTGAGTTTGCTATCAAGCATGGCCTTCGCTACTTTGACCCTGGTACCCAAGGGGAGCACAAGTTGATTCGCGGCTTTTATCCGGTGTTGACTCATTCGCTACACCGTGTCTACGACAAGGTGTTTGCCCCTGCGATTGCCCAGTTTTGCCAAGACGAACAGCACGCTATATTGGCGTACCAAGCCGATGCGATGACCGCACTACCTTTTAATGACACCTATAAAAGCCAATTTTTTGGTGACGTTGCCGCTCAAGGCACAATACCCAATAATGAGTTTTTGAAAAAATAATGATAAATGTTGGTCTAAACCTAAACCTAAACCTGGCTAGCACGCATTTGAGCGCAGCACACAAACAGCAGATACCGCCGAAACTTATCCCTTGGCTGACGTCAATAGGGTCGCTCACCGCCAAATTTGAAGCCTTATCTCAGCATAAACTCATCGTACAGCCGGCGTTTGAAGGGCGGCAAACCTTGTCACTGAGCGAAAAGCGCCAATTGCAGTTACCGCTTGGTGTGAGCCAATCGGCATGGGTGCGCGAAGCCTTATTATTTGGCAAGCCTAATCAAGATGCGTGGGTGGTGGCGCGGTCCGTATTTCCGTTTGCTAGCCTCATTGGTAACGCGCGAAAATTGGCAAATTTGGGCACAACACCGATTGGCTATATACTGTTTCGTCGGCATGGCGCCACAATGACCAATCGATGGATTGATGTGACAGCGCAAGGCTGGCGACGTACCACGCTTTACCACTGGCAAGGCAGGCATTTTTTAATTAGTGAGACCTTTTTACCTGCATTTGAAAATAGCCTTATGGGTGAAGAAGAAAACGGTATGATTCATGTCAGCACTGACAAAGGGGAAGGATGAGTACAAAAAACACTGGTTGCTGTGCGCTAACTTTACACAGCCAAAAAACATAACCAAATAAACATCGCTAAAAACCATCGCTAAAAGATATAGCAGAATAAACACAGCCAAGCAAAAATCGACAGTCGCAATGGCTGTCTTTTTTTAGGGTGGTTCTTTAATATCGTGTTAATCGTTAGTTGTATTATCAAATGATTTTTTGAGCCGCTTTGGTTAGCCCAACGCTTGATAAATAACCTCAAAAATAGCAAGCGAATGATGAGACAAATTCAGCCAAACCTGTGGATTATGCTAACCCAAACAATCAAACCATGCTAAACTAAGCAATATTTTTCGGTTTTATCCGCCCATTTTTTGACTCACTTAAAAGGAAATTGCCATGTTTAAAAATGTGACTATTCACCAGTTTGACGCTGAACTTGCCCAAGCGATGGACAATGAAGCCAAACGTCAAGAAGACCATATTGAACTGATTGCTTCAGAAAACTACTGTTCACCAGCGGTGATGGAAGCGCAAGGTAGCCAATTGACCAATAAATACGCTGAAGGCTATCCAGGCAAACGTTATTACGGTGGCTGTGAATATGTTGACGTGGTCGAGCAATTAGCGATTGACCGTGCCAAAGCGCTATTTGGGGCAGATTATGCCAACGTACAGCCACACGCGGGTAGCCAAGCCAACAGCGCGGTATTTTTAGCCTTATTAAAAGCGGGTGACACGGTACTTGGTATGAGCCTTGCTGATGGCGGTCACTTGACGCATGGTGCGCATGTGAACTTTTCTGGTATCAACTATAAAGCCGTACAATATGGCTTAAACAAAGAAACAGGCATCATCGACTATGATGAAGTTGAACGCCTAGCCAAAGAACACCAACCCAAAATGATTATCGCGGGTTTTTCTGCTTATAGCCAAGTGGTTGATTGGCAAAAATTCCGTGACATCGCAGACAGCGTTGGCGCATACTTGATGGTCGATATGGCACACGTAGCAGGTCTGGTTGCTGCAGGGGTTTATCCAAGCCCTGTGCAAATCGCTGACGTTACTACCACCACCACCCACAAAACCCTACGCGGTCCACGTTCAGGCTTAATCTTGGCAAAAGCCAACCCAGAGATTGAGAAAAAACTCAACTCTGCCGTGTTCCCTGGCAACCAAGGTGGTCCATTAATGCACGCGATTGCGGGTAAAGCTGTGTGTTTTAAAGAAGCGTTAAGCGAAGATTTCAAAGCCTACCAACAACAAGTGGTTAAAAACGCCAAAGCCATGGCAGACGTCATTATGTCGCGCGGTTATGACATCGTCTCGGGCGGCACAGAAAACCACTTAATGCTGATTAGCTTAATCAAACAAGAAATCACCGGCAAAGAAGCGGATAAATGGTTGGGCGATGCCCACATCACCGTCAACAAAAACGCAGTGCCAAATGACCCTAAATCACCGTTTGTGACGTCAGGGGTGCGTATTGGTACGCCCGCAGTCACTACTCGTGGGTTTGGTGAAGCGGAAGTAAGAGAATTGGCTGGCTGGATTTGTGATGTGCTCGATAGCCGCGGTGATGAAAAAGTTATCGGCGAAGTGCGTGAAAAAGTCCAAGCAATTTGTGCCAAACACCCAGTGTACGAGCAAACCGCTTAATCATCGGCTATTAAAAACCGCTCAAAAAACTGCCTAAGTCGTGAATTTGGGCGGTTTTTTTATGGCTAACATTTATTGATTCAGATGGCTCAAATGCGACGCTTTGAACTTGTTATCTTACGCACTAGATTTTAAGCTAGGCAAATCGCGGTTTACCAATACCAAATCGTGATAAGAATTTTTTGACTTTATTACCAAAACTGCGCGTTTCAACTTCAGTGACGGCATCAACGACATGTCGTGCTTGTAATTTTGGTTGATTGACTAAGGTTTGGTGATAATCATAAGCGCGCTGAATACTGATTTCGAGTAATAGCAAATTACTGGGGCGCGGCAGGTAGCGATACACTTGCCCTTTATTGATCAAGTCGATTAAGGTGTGGCTGTCGTTGAGTGAGGTGAGTACCAATACCGCTAAATCTGGAAAGCTTTGTTTTAATGCGTAGATTACGGGTGAAATGTTCTCGCCACCCAAGGACACATCGGTGATTGCCACGCCAAAACGGTCATTTTCAAGTAATTCAATCGCTTTTTCTAATGAATTTGCCCAGTGCGTTTCAAACTGGGTGAATTTTTGCTGCATCTGTAAATATACCATTTCACTGTCATCGATAACCAACACTTTGCGTTTGGCGATGGTTGGCTGAGCGACATGCAGATTTTCTTTGAATACATCTTTGGTTTGCAGCGCGATTTGGGTGGCTTGATTAACGATACTTTTAAGTTCATCCGTCTGCCAAGGTTTGGTGATATAACGAAAAATCTCCCCATCGTTGATGGAATCAATTACCGCAGTTAAGTCTGCATAGCCGGTCAATAAGATGCGGATAGTATGGGGTGATACGTTTTTGACATCTTTTAGTACTTCGACACCCAGTTTTTTTGGCATGCGTTGGTCGCTAATCACCACTTGGACCTCGTTATTCTGCACATAGCTTAGTAGCTCATCGGGCTCGGTGGTGGTAAACACATCATGGGTGGTGCGAAAATGCATTTTTAGGCTGCGTAGAATGCGGTCTTCATCATCGATAAAGGCAATTTTGGGTTTGGTTACGGTCGTTATCATGGTCATATCACTTAGGTATGTTGACTAAAATCAAGGTTGACTACAATTAAGGTTGACCACAATCAAGTGTGGCTCGTGTATGGCTGAGCAGATTGCCTGTCAGCCATCCGTCATCGGTTATCTAACATTAGAATTAGCTTGCTTCTGCGATTAAAAGCTTGGGTGATTGTTGGCTGCTAATCGCTGTTTTGGGCAATCTAATGGTAAATGTCGTGCCTTCGCCAAGTTGTGATTGCACATGAATATCACCGTTATGCTGCTGCATGATTTGGGTCGAAATAGCAAGACCCAGTCCCGTACCTTCGCCTGCCGCTTTGGTGGTAAAGAACGGTTCAAAAATTTTGGCTTGGGTCTCAGCGCTCATTCCTGTGCCGTTATCCGCCACACTGATATACACATTGGCGGCATCTTCTGTGCTAGTAATGTGTAATGTAGGGTGCTGAGTTTTCCCCATCGCTTGTGCCGCGTTATTAAATAGGTTTAGCAGCACTTGGTTAATCTGGGATGGGTTACAACTAACCGGTTCGATAGCAGTTAACTCAGTTATCACCTCTAAATGCTTGATATTGTTACGGGCAATGACTAGGGAGTTTTTGATACAGTCGTTGATATCGACGGCTTTGATTTTGGCTTGGTCGATGCGAGAAAAATCACGTAAATTGACGACCAATTCTGAGATTTGGCTTACCCCAAATTTGGCATCATCCACCAATCCATGCAAATCGTCACTCACCGCATCAGCGACCAATTCATCACTGCAAGCAATGGTTTGTTCAATCGTTTGATTGATGGTTACTGTATCAGTCGGCGACGCTTGCATCAGCTGTTTGAGCTGCTGGGTATGGTCAATCAATTCGTCATAGCGTACGATATTTTCATCAATCAACTCTAAGTTACTACCCACATAGCCCAATGGCGTGTTCACTTCGTGGGCAACGCCTGCGACCATTTGACCGATGGTTGCCATTTTCTCTGATTGTACCAACTGCACTTGAGAGGCTTTTAAATCTTTTAATGCTTGGTGTAAGTTTTCGGTACGCTCTGCCACTTGCTGCTCTAAGCGTTCATTGACTTGTGCTAATGCGCCTTCGTTCTCGACCACCCGATCAACCAGCTGGTTCATCGAGTCAGTAATCACGCCAATTTCTTGAATGTTTGCCGGTGGCAGTTTGTGCTCACGCAGTGACAGATATTTTTTTTGTGCAATCAACTGACCGATTTCACGGACGTTACGAGCGACTTGGTGCAGCGGTACCGCCAAAATACGGTGGAAAATATAACCACTTAATAGCAGTACGGGTAAGAAACCCAATAGCATATACCATTGCAGCTGTTTACCTAACTGATTGGCAAATAACATCAGCTCTTGATTAGGTTTGACGATGACCATTTTCCAATTGGTCATCGGCATGGCAAAAATAAACGCTGTGGAAGGGGTTTTGAGCAATAAATCGTTGTCTAAGCTGACTTGTTCGACAAAATGGGTGGCGTTGAGATTTTCATTTTGCCCGCTTTGGGTCATTAGCATGGCTGAAATGATGCGTGCTTCTGAGGGAGAGATTTTTTGTAGGTTGGTACTACTCACTAGCGTATTGGCCGTAAAATCAAATTTACCACCGTCTATTTTTTGCGCTTGTTTGATGATGTTGTCATTGATGTTGTCTAAGCTTTTGGCAATGGGGGCAAAATCAGGGTTTTGCTTGGCAAAACTACTGACATCCATCATTTCGCCTTGCGGGTTAGTAGCGGTCACTTGTTTGACTTGTGCTTCATTGGGGAAAGTCAAAAAGTTGTTGTTCATGTCGACCAAAAACACATAACCGCCTGTTTTGCGCTGCCATTCTTTGACCATCGATTGCATACGGCCGAGCAGCACATCAAAACTCACCACCCCTTCAAAGCCATTGTTTTGCGCATTAAAAATCGCCTTGGCACAGGTCATGACGGGCTGTTTGGTCGCCGGGTGAATATAAGCACGGCTCCACACACAATGGTCATGATTGGCATACACAGCAGGCACATACCACCAGTCACGGTAATAGGGCATGGCAAGTTGTGGTTGGGTTTTCTGGTTGGCTACCCGATTTGCGGTAAGTTTGCTTGGTGCTTGATAGCCAGGATTGATGGTTTGATATTGACTGGCAGATTGCATGACACCCTGCATGTCCCGTTGCCAAACGAACGCGGCTTCATCGACGTTAGGTTTGTACATCAAAGGGTCATACCACACACCGCCGCCGACAATGCCTTTATCCATATTTGCCATTAAATTGCCAACACTGGTGTTGATGATATCGGCATTCTTGGGCAAACTGCCAGTCATACGGCTCGCTGTCACTGCCATGCCATCAATTTGACTCACACGCGACAAAATACCATTCACCGCCTCATTGCCAGTTTCAATGATAGTCTGAGAGGTCAGTTTGGCGACTTGAGGCTTGGCTTGCTGGTCAATGATCCAATACACCATCGCCAAAAAAACCAAAAAAACCAGCAATAATACGCATAAGAGGCGTGTGGTAAGGTTGGAAAAATTCATCATTGTCACTTATCTGTTGGCAAATTGATTGGCTAATTAAATGACCCGTTACATCGCTTAGCCGCAAGTAAAAAAGCTTATAACCTCTTAAAGCCGCCGCTAACGCAAAATAAAAACGATGGTTTATCTCAATTTCCCAAATTGCGTCATCCTGTTGAGAAAATCGATTGCACCATCGTCGGTGGCGGTAGTTTAGTGAGGTTATATGACAAAATGATGAATTATACCGATAGAAGGTAATGAGGCAATCTATAGCAATTTTTGACGGGCATATTTTTAAGTTATTAAACTTAAGTTGTATAAAAATTCGGATGAACTGTAGAAAATGTTAAGAATGGATTGTTTGATATGGTTGACATGAGGGACATGAAAAAAGCCCTCAATGCTGTTGAGGGCTTTACAGTAGTTATGATATAGATTAACTGTATATTAATGAAATTCTTTATCGAGCTCTATCAAACGGTTAATCGCTTTATTCATACCGTGCATGATTTGACCGAGCAAGACTTGTTGTTTGGTCACCACAATCACAATCATCGGTTGGAACTGACTAGGCACCGCGCTAATCATAATTTTACCGTTTTCGGCATCTAGTATAACTGAGCGACAGCCAGTAAGCTGCGCTTCGGCGGTCAATGCCTGTACCAATGCCAAGATTGAGCTGCCGACCGCGGATAATTTGCCGCCATCATAGGTTTTTTGAAAAATTGAATTGACTTCAAAGCCATCGGTTGATGACAACAACACCCCTTCAATGCCACTCGTGGTATGAATGAGTTCGTGTAATACTTCATTAGATAGGGCAATAAATTGCTCACTGGGTTTAATGCGGCTTTCCATTTGAAACAATTGATCATTCATATTGGTATCCAAATATTTACTAGCGTAACGGGTTTAAAATTGCTGTCGAGTTTTTCAGTCGCTGCGCTCAAGATCTAAGTCAAATGGCTGCGTTCACCTAATCACTCGTTAACGTAAGCCATATACCGTAATTCAATCATGCGCTTACTGCGCTGTCAATTCAAGTGAGGCAATAATGGTATCGACCAGTAACAGCACATCTTCTCTTTTTCGCATATCCACTGGGAAAATAGGCAGATTCTTGCTATTGGCAGTCAACCAGTCATGATAAATGCCAAAGTCGCGCTCAGGCATTTTATCAACTTGGCTGATACCCACGACGATGCGACCCGTATAAATTTTACTAAACGTCTGTAAATAATTTGCCAAATCTGCCACAGGGTCTTGGGCGGCATGGTCAATCAAAATAATGACCCCCATCGCCCCTTGCGACAAAATCGGCCAAATAAAGTTAAAGCGTTCCTGACCAGGTGTGCCATATAGACCGATATTGATGCCACCTTCTAGCACCAATTCACCGTAATCCATACCCACCGTAGTCAATGCCTTGGTGTTGACATGAAGGTCGGTGTTTTTTACTTCAGTCGACACCACAGGGATATCCGATAAGCTTGCGATGGCTTGGGTTTTTCCCGCACCCATAGGTCCGCTAAAAACAATTTTCAGACGTTGCATGTAGAAAGCCTTACACTTATTGCATTAATGTAAATACAATATTAGGAAAAAAATTGCGTTAGTATCATACACGAAACCACGCTGTTAACTAAAAAAATTAATGAATCCCTGATAATACAATCAAATTATCAGTCATTTCAATGAAAGATTTACAATCCCAAGCGTCGACGTAGACGTCCTAAAAACCCTATCATGCTATTGTTGCCAGTTTCTTGTGTGGGCGGGGTTGAACCTTGTGACGATGTAGCACTCGCTGAGATAGGTTCAGGCTCTATGGTACTATTATTCCAAGTACTATTGTGGGTAGTTGAAATACTGGGCAAGGTATTGGCTGACAATTCTGCCATAGCACGGCGGCTAAGGATTTCATCAAGTTTTGATTGGGGTTTGGCAGGCGCGGGTGGCTGATGTTGTGTTTGGGCTGACTCAGGTAGGTTCACAGGCGCCGTGGGTGGTACCGTAGCAGATGCAGCAGGTTGTTCAACAAAAGCAGGTTGCACACTGGGCGTAATTAGCTGCGGCTCAGTTTGGGTGCTTTCAGCTACTGTCATTTGAGCGGGTGACATTTTTGGCAGTGATGTTTCTGCTGGCGACATGGATGGAGTCACTGGCTGGCTAATCGTTTTATTATTGAGCTGAGCGATAGTTTGCTGATAGACCGAAGCAGGCAACGCACCTGCGACAAATAAGCCAATCAGTGTTTTTTTGACTTGGGGTAGCGAACATTGACTGCGTGCTACCAATTCATCAATTGTTAACGAACGGGCTTCTAGTACACATTGGATTTTAAGATGGTCATGTTGGTCGGCATCATGGATGGGTTTGACCCAACTGTCTATATGGTAGTTGATGTGCGAATCTAGCAAACCTTCAAATTTTTGACCATGTGTGCTAGCCAAGTCCCATAGCCATTGCACCAAATTTGTAGCAGTTTTGACATCTAGCTCACTCGCAGCCACATCATCGGCAAGCGAGATAATCCAAGGCTGATTGCACGAGATGTACTCAGACACCTCCCAAACCCGTTGCTGTTTTGGATTGATATAGGCAAATAAGGTGCCAGCAGGGCTTTTGATACTCAGCACTTCATTATGGCGCTGGGCAATCTGACTAAAAATTTTGGCAAATCCGATTAAATACTCATCATTGACAGTGCCATTAGCGGTGGTTGATGCCGCCATCGACTGGCCAGATTCGGCAAGTTGAGTAGGCGCATTGTGAGTATGACTAGTTGTAACAACTGAAGCTTGCGCAGACTGTGCAACACCAGATGATGGATTGGCAATTTGAGCAGGCGGATTTAAAGCTACGCGCTGGTTGGTTATAGTGTCTGTATCTGTCGCTGATTGAGAAGCGTCAACGGCATCAGCAGTGACTTTAGCGGCAGTGGATGCCTTATTGCTGACAGACACACCAGAAAAAAACGGCAATTGTGAAAACAACCACTCACTGAGCGGCTCTAAATCTTTGAGCGGCAACACCAATAAATCTTGCGATAAATAGCCGTTTTCCGTCTCACTACGAGCGGTATAAATAGTGGCTGTATTGGGTTTGCTACTAATTAACTTTTGAACGCTTTCAGCATGACGAAAATCATGATTGACCATGAATAAATCAATTTGCTGATTGTTCGCTGATACCCATTCAAGGTCTGCTTCGAGTCTAAGCAAGATGCGTAAATACCCTTTTAGCATCACTTGGTCGCCAGGCTTGATGCCAACCAAAGCAATCCGCATCACTTTTTTTAGACGATCTGAGGCAGACGTGACATTCATTCAGTAAACTCTCCAAAAGCTAGCGAATTGATCTTTTACACAACTAAAATGCCATCAAGTATCCTTGCAATAAGTTAACGTAACCTTGGTGAAATGGATACGTTAAGTGGCTATTATTATTGCAATTTTTGATGATGTAGCAAATAAATGTCGTCTAAAACTAGCGGGTTATCTAGTGGACTATCTAGCGGGATATAAAGTTGAGATTTTAGCAATATTCCTATGATTAAGGTAGGTTACATATCTATTATTTATGCCTTTCATACCAATTCTGACAGCGCACAAAAATAACACAAAAAAAAACGCTTTTATCCTTGGATTGGTCTTATTGATAGGCAAACAATCGTTTTAACGGCAATTGTTAGCAGGCGCGGTGACTTTCACATTCACTTGTACATTTGCCAGTGCAAATAGCGATTGTACTTGCTTTTGGGCATTATCATTGGCAGTTTGTAGAATGCCCGAGCGGCAAGCGGATGTCAGCACTTGGTTTTTGCCAGCCACTTGGGCTTGGTTAAATATTTGCGGGTCGGCTTGCATCATGCCAAATACCCCTGTTTGAATATCATACACTTCAATGTTATCTAAATAACTATCCAAAATCTGCGCAGCGGGCAAGGTGATACTGACATGGCTACCGTCTGGGGTCACTTGTACATCAGTGGGTTTTAGTTGATTTAAGTCAATGCCCGCGGTCACCCGTCCATGAGCGACAAACAGCCCCTTTTGCTCATCTTGCCACAGGGCGTACCAATTGCCCTCTTTTTGGCTGGTGATGACGGTATCGACATTATATGCCACGGTTTGTAGTCGATTGAGGCTTTGAATCTTAGTGACCACCCCTTCGCGGGTTAAAACCTCAACTTTTTTAGGCGTATTTGCTTGTTGCCACTGCAAAAATAGCCAACCCGCCACCGCAATCACCGTCAGCAAAAATAAACTCACCCAAAAAGAAACCGGCTTTTTGTTACCCGATGCGGGCGGTTCTGGCAAGTTTGTAGTCGGTTTTGCCTGAGACGATGGCGTGGAAGACGAAGTGGGGAGTTGGGTCATATAGCCATTCCTAATCGTTTATCTAATAGTGGTAGTGGATACTATTTTGTATGGTTATGACTTGCCATAATTTCAATGTGGCTAGTTTAAATAGCCAATGGGTATGACCAAATTGTCATAATTATTGTCATAATTTATAAAAATGCTAAAACCAAAAATGCTAAGGCCAAAAATACTGCATCGACTTGGTAAAAATTAAAAAAACTATTGCGCCACCCAGTGGCATAAAATAAGATAATCGGTTTACCAAATAGTCTATCCATTCTCGTTTTTCTTATTTCAAGCCGTACAAACAAGGTGTGCCATGCGAGCCAGTCAATTTACTTTTGCAACGTTAAAAGAAACCCCAAGTGATGCCGATATCATCTCCAGCCAATTAATGCTCCGTGCAGGGATGATTCGTAAATCTGCGTCGGGTCTCTACACGTGGCTACCGATGGGTCTAAAAACCTTAAAAAAAGTTAAAAAAATCATCCGTGAAGAGATGGATGCCATCAACTGCCAAGAGCTGCTAATGCCTGTGGTGCAATCGGCCGAGCTTTGGCAAGAATCAGGTCGTTGGGAAGCCTATGGTCCTGAGCTGCTGCGGTTTAAAGACCGTCACCAACGCGACTTTGTGTTAGGTCCAACGCATGAAGAAGTGATTACCGATATCGCGCGTAACTTGCTAAAAAGCTATAAACAGCTCCCTGTGAGCTACTACCAAGTACAAACCAAATTTCGTGACGAAATTCGCCCACGCTTTGGGGTCATGCGTTCACGTGAATTTATCATGAAAGATGCCTATTCGTTTCATATCGACCAACCCTCACTACAGCGCACCTATGATGATATGTACCGCGCTTATCATAATATCTTTACCCGTCTTGGGTTAGATTTTCGTGCGGTGCAAGCCGATACTGGCTCGATTGGGGGCTTTGCGTCGCATGAGTTTCAAGTCCTCGCTGGCAGTGGTGAAGACGATATCGTATTTTCAGACAGCTCAGCTTATGCGGCCAATATTGAGCTTGCTGAAGCGGTGGCGGTCGGTGAACGTGCTGCCCCAACGCAGGACAAAGCCGATGTCAGCACGCCCAATATGCCAACCTGTGAGCAAGTGGCTCAGCATTTAGGCTTGCCATTGTCACAGACGGTGAAAACTTTAATCGTCGAAGGTGAACCCACCGAAGAAGGTAAAGTTCCCTTAGTCGCGTTAGTGTTACGGGGCGATCATACTCTAAATGAAATCAAAGCGGAAAAATTGGCGCAAGTCAAAGCCCCACTCACCATGGCGAGCGAAGAGGCGATGCAAGCAGCGGGGCTGCACAAAGGGTATATCGGGGTGTTTGATTTGAACATGCCAGTGATTGTAGATCGTGCTGCTGCGGTGTTATCAGATTTTGTTAGCGGTGCTAACAAGCCAGATTTTCATACCACAGGCGTCAACTGGGAGCGTGATGCGTCCATCACCGAAATCGCCGATATCCGCAACGTGGTAGCAGGCGACCCAAGCCCAGATGGACAAGGTACCTTACAAATCCGCCGCGGTATCGAAGTTGGTCATATCTTCCAATTGGGTGACAAATACACCAAAGCATTCAACTGTGCGGTGATGGGCGAGCAGGGCAAACCTGTCATTACTATGATGGGCTGTTATGGTATCGGCGTGACCCGTATCGTCGCCGCCGCCATTGAACAAAACCACGATGACAATGGTATCATTTGGAAAACCAGTAGCACAGGTGAGAGCCTTGCGCCATTCACTGTGGCGATTGTACCGATGATTAAAGGCAAAATGAAAGATGCTCTAGACCCAGCGAAAGGGGACAAAGCAATGCAGCTTGCCGAAGCGCTTTACACTGAGCTAAAAGCCCAAGGTGTGGATGTGCTACTTGATGACCGAGACGAGCGTGCGGGGGTAAAATTCGCCGATTTAGAGCTCGTTGGCATTCCCCATCGTATCGTTATCTCAGAGAAAAATATCAGTGAAACAGGCGAGGTGAAATACGAATATGTCAATCGCCAAGACGGTGAAAAACAATTACTCACTGCCGAGGAATTAACCCAACTGTTTAAAGACAATCAATTGATTGGCTAACACAACAACTTACCGCTACAAACGGTGAGGTTTGATAGATGATTTGAGTCGAATATTTACACGTTTTGTATGGTATGGAAAAACTGACAGTGCTAAGATGGGCTGTCAGTTTTTTCTGTTTATCGCTTCATTAAATAGAGTAAGGAAAGTCATGCAATACAAACAACTTACCGCCAGTGTATTTGCCCTGTTGATGGGTGGGGCGATACTGGGACAAAGTTACCAAACCGCCATTGCAGCATCGACGAGCGTCGGACAGATTAATAACGAGCAGCGGCAGGTGACTCGGCAAGTCGCAGCGTTGTTGGATCGTAGCCATTATCTAGATAAAAAAATGGATGCTGCAACGGGCAAGCAAATTTTAGGCGACTATTTTGATGCGCTTGACCCCAATCATAGCGTGTTTTTGCAGTCGGATATTGATGAATTTACCCAAAAATATGGCAATAGTTTTGCCGATTATCTCAAACGCGGTGATTTAAAAGCGGGTTTTGACATTTATCAGCGTTTTATTGAGCGCTCAAAAGCGTATTACAGCTTTGCCGATAGCTTGTTAAAATCGCCTGTGAGCTTACAGAGCAATGAAACGGTGATTATGAACCGTGAAAAATTGCCACGTTTTAAAACCGTTGCCGAGCAACGCGATTTTTGGCGCAAACAGCTGACCTACCAGCTGATTGGCATGACCATCAATCAAGATGAAGACAAAAACAAAGACAAGTTTTTGCAAGAAAATGCCGATAAATACAACGCCAGTGATTTAGTCAAAAACGAAACGCGCTCCCCGAGTCAAGTGCTGGCCCAGCGTTTAAAGCGCCAATATGCCCAGCTACAGCGTATCGATAGCGACCAAATCGTTGAAACCCTGTTAAATGCAGCGATGGCAGCCTATGACCCGCACAGTAATTATTTTGCCCCCGTGCAAGCCAATGAGATGCAAATCCAATCGACCCTTGAATTGGTCGGTATCGGCGTCTCAATTCAGCCCGATCGCAAAAATCCCGACTACACCCGTATTATTAGCCTAGTTGATGGCGGGCCTGCCGCTCGTTCCGGTCAAATCAAACCCAATGACTTAATCATCGGCGTATCCACTGAAGATAAAGGTATGGTCGATACCGTCGGTTATTCGACACGGGAAGTGGTGAACCTCATTCGCGGTAAAAAAGGTTCATCCGTCACCGTACGCGTCAAAGCGCCTAACACCCCAGACAGTAGCGCGCGTAATGTCACCCTCATACGTGACGTGATTAAGCAAGAAGAGTCGGGCGTCACCCATCGGGTGATTAGTGTCAAAGATAAAAACGGACAAGCCAAAAAAATCGGTGTGCTAGAAATCCCAAGTTTTTATCTCAACTATAAAGCCCGCCGTGCGGGAGAAGACTATCGTAGTGTCAGCATTGATACGGAAAACGCGTTAAAAGCCTTGAACCAGCAAAATATTGATGGCTTGGTGGTAGACCTGCGTGATGACCCAGGTGGCTCACTCGATGAAGTCGCCAAAATGATTGGCTTGTTCGTCAAGTCAGGTCCGCTGGTACAGATTCGTGATAATCGCGGCAATATCCAAGTGTATGAAGACGAAGACAAAGGTAAGCAGCTGTATACAGGCCCGATGACCGTACTCATTAACCAAGGCTCGGCGTCAGCCAGCGAGATTTTTGCCGCAGCGATTCAAGATTATGGTCGCGGTCTGATTGTCGGTAGCACGAGCACAGGTAAAGGCTCAGCGCAAATTCAGCTTGATAACCTTGCCTTAGGGTCAGCAACCTTAACCCAGCGCAAGTTTTACCGTATCACTGGCGGCAGTACCCAAAATAAAGGCGTTGTACCCGATGTCCGCTTAGTCAATATCTATGAAGGCATGGAATTTGGTGAACGTAGCATGAAAAACGCATTGGCATGGGATACCATTCGTGCCGCGCCGTACCAACCTGCGGGCAACTATTCCCGTGAGACCTTGCAATCGCTCAATGCCTTGTCACAGCAGCGTCAAGCAGCCAATGCCCAGTTTGCTTATCTAAGCCAACTCAACAGAATCCGTAATGAGGAAGATGATAAGAAACCTGTCAAATTAGACATCAATGACCGCCGTACTTTCCGCAAAAACATTGAGGCAAAAATGTTGGCAGCAGAAAATGCCAGACGCCAAGCCAATGGGGAAAGCCCCTATAGCACGTGGACAGCTTACCAAGCTGCGCAAGATGCAGAGTTAGAAGTCCGTAGCCGTCTAAAACAAGCCGAACGTCCAAAACTTCCTGAAAGTGAAGCGTTTGTGATTGAAGCGGCTAATGTCATGCTTGATGCACAGACAGCCAACAATCATCGCCCCTAATAGCAAAAATGCGTGTAAGCAAAAGCTTACACGGATTGACGTTTGTACGACTGTTACCGAATGGTAAATTTTGTAATAATACATTCAACGGCACAGGGATGGTTCTCAAGGATTGAGATAGGGACAGAACTGCCAATAAAGGAATGGTTTATCGTAGTATTAAGGAATGATGCTTGATAAACACGTGGAGTGAGACTTAGGATGAGTCAAGAAATTCACTACCAGTTAGTAAGGACCTTAAGGATGAGGTCAGTGATGCTAGGATAGCAGGTAAAAAAGCCATATCAGATGATATGGCTTTTTTACTTTGGAGGAGGGGTTAATCTATTCTAGAAACGATAGTCGTGACGTGTTGACCAGTCGTCGATTTCTTTTTCTACCACATCTTCGGCACGGCCGTAACGCTCTTGGATTTTACCTGATAGCTTTTGGCGATTACCTTCCAATTGGGTAATTTCATCATCCGTTAAGTCACCCCAAGTTTCTTTTACAGCGCCTTTAACTTGTTCCCATTGACCTTTAATTGTATTCTCGTTCATGAGTAGTATCCTTTTTTGTGATTAGTTTAATGTTATATAACTAAAAATATATACCCAATCATACGTCTTTATTATTGCTTGAATTGTTCGTTGGGTATAGAACTATTATGCCAAAATTTAGCGCAAAGTGTGTGGTATAAACTGTAGCAAAGCATCAAAAAACGTAACTAAATCAATGATTTTGTAAATAATATCAAGCTTTTCTTACACGGCAGACAATAACTTTACAGCCTAAACAACCTAAAATTTTGCCCAAAAAAAGAAGGCTATAAATATAGCCTTCCATTTAATCTGTCTAAGCTTTAATGATGACTTAGTGGTGATGACCGCCTGCACCGTGTACGTGACCGTGTTGTAACTCTTCATCTGATGCATCACGAATGCTTGCCACTTCTACATCAAAATGAAGTTTTTTGCCGGCTAAAGGATGGTTAGCATCAACAATCACTTTATCCTCTTGTACATCTTTCACAGTGACTAACATCACATGACCGTCTTCAGTTTGTGATTGGAACTGCATACCTGGTTGAATATCTTCGACACCTTGGAAGTTTTCGCGTGGGACTTCTTGTACTGCTGCATCATCAAATTCGCCGTAAGCATCTGCAGGTTCGATACTTGCAGTAAATTTGTCACCCACTGATTTGCCCGCCAATTGTGACTCAAGACCTGGAATAATGTTTTGGTAGCCATGTAAATATGCTAAAGGTTGACCTTCCGGTGATTGGTCAATGACGTTACCTTCGTCGTCTTTTAAAGTGTAATGAAAATGTACAACGTTGTTATTATTGATAGTAGACATCGCTAAAATTCCTTATGAATCAATGAATGGATTGGCAAATCGCTTTTTTGGCACAATAAATTAAAAATTGCTAGGATTTTTACTACAATCTCCGTGAAAATCTCTCAACTTTTGGTTAAACCTCAAAATACGCCAAAAATGTTAATGTAAATTGTAGCATCAATCATTAAAAGTTTGGCAGTTATAGACTTTAAAACACATTTTTAATCATTCAACCATACAACACTGTAACAATAAAGCCGTGTTCTGTTATTATTAATGGCGATAAGATTTAAAAATTCAATTTATCGGGCAAATTATTTGTTAAAGAGTCCTGTAGCCAGTAGGGGCGTTTATCCTCCGTTGCCGTAAAACCACCGACTTCAGGCGGTGGATATAAGGCAACTTAAGCAACCGTATTGACACATAAAAAATATAAAATATGTTAGAATAACCCAATGAAAACACTCAAGTTACGCATACGAGATAAACATATAGCAAAGCTTAACCGTCTAAGCGGTGCAGTTAATTTCGTGTGGAATTATGTCAATGATTTGAGTTACAGACACCTACAAAAGACTGGCAAATTCTTTAGTGCTTATGACCTAAACGAATACACCAAAGGTAGTGGTGAGTTACTAGGCTTGCATAGTCAGACTATTCAGGCAATCAATGAAACCCACGCCAAAGCTAGAAAACAATTCAAAAAAGCCAAACTATCATGGCGAACCAACAACCCAACATCAAAGCGTAAAAGCTTGGGTTGGCTACCGTTTAAACAATCTGCCATTAAGCACATTGCCACTCACCAAACAGGCAAAAAGGGCTTAAAATCCACCTTACAACTATCTTTAGCCAAAGGGCAGAAACTAATCATCGACCTATGGGACAGCTACAACCTTAGCCTATATCAAATTAACACACTAGAAATCGTCCAAGACAGCCGTAACCGTTGGTATGCCTGTATCACTGTTAAAGAATACCCTAAAACCACTTGTGGAACTGGTAGTGTAGGCATAGATTTAGGTTTAAAAGACAGTGCCACCGCCTCAAATGGCGACAAACTACAAATCAAGCAAACGCTAAAATATGCAAAACAATTAGCTATAGCCCAACGCTCAAACAACAAAAAACGTATCAAGGCTATCCATGCCAAAATCAAACATACACGGCAAGACCTGATACACAAATTCACCACCCAATTAGTCAAAGACAATGCCCTAATCGTGGTCGGTGATGTGAAAACCACCCAATTTAACAGTAAAAAAGGCAAACTCGCCAAATCGGTATATGATGCAGGTTGGTTTGAGCTTAAACGACAATTGACCTATAAATGCGAGAACGCAGGTTGTCGTTTTGAAATCGTATCAGAGCGATACACTACCCAAACTTGCTCGTGTTGCGGTCAAATTGACCGCAATAGTCCGAAAGGTAGAGCAGGCTTGCGAATAAGAGAATGGACTTGTGCAATGTGTGGCACATGGCATGATAGAGATATTAATGCCAGTCGGAACATTCTTGCGGTCGGGCTTGGCCGTCTGGGAGCAGGAATCCCCGAACGATAGGGAGGGGAGGAAGTCAAATAACCCAGCCCCTATCTGCCAAAATGCGTTTGATTTGGGCATAAATCACTGGCGCACTGATCAGTCCCGCCAACCCAAACGTCGCTTCAAGCACCAAAATAAATAACAACAATTCCCAAGCAGACGCTCGGATTTTGTGACCAATGATTTGCGCATTTAAAAAGTATTCAAGTTTATGAATGCTCACCAACCACACAAGCGATAAAATGCTGATGCCAAGCCCGTGAGTCAGGCTTAGCAAGACGATAACAATATTTGAGACCAAATTACCAACGACAGGGAATAGCCCTGCGCAAAAGGTGATAAGCACAACCGTCCAAGCCATCGGTAGCGGATGACCGAGTATAGGTAATATCCCTAGCAAAAACACCGATGTTAAGATGGTATTGATACTAGAGATTTTGACTTGCGCAAAAAATACATCATTAAACCCCATGATAAGTTCATCAAATTTTTGGCGCAAATGCTGGGTAAATGGGGTTTTATGTGCTGCGTTATTCACAGGTACTTGCAACGCGACAATACAACCAATCACAACGCCCGCTAGCACATAACCAAGCCCGCGTAACGTATGAATACCCACTAGCTGTAGTTGTGACGCATGACTTTTGATAGTACTCATGAGCATAGCTTGAAATGAACTGACTGAAATGGGTAGATGCTGAGAAATACTTGCGGGTAGTAGGGTATGAAGCTGGTCAAATATGTCCAATATCTGTCGGATAAGCTTATTAAAGACATCAACACTGGCTTTATCAGCAATCCAATCGCCAAATACATACACAGTAAGCGAAATTATGGTCGCCAAAATGGCAATAGCAAACCATTCTGCGACTTTACCCATACGCTGCTGACGCGAGGCGCTATGCATATAGGCAATGACATGCCGATGAATCCAGCCAGCAATGCCGCGAATCAGCGCATAAGTAATTAAGGTGGCAAAAAGCACTAAAGTCAGGTGGAGCAATAGCACAGGCAGCCAGACAACAATCACACTGCTAATCGCTAACAAAAAACTTTTCATATCTGACCACTGTAGCCGATCATTGGTCAAAAAAGGATCGCCCAAATGAGCACTGGTCGAAACGTTTTTTTTATTTTCAAGTGCGGGTTCAGGATTGTTGCTAAGTGGTTCAGCGGTCATAAATAACATCTTAACAAGATAAAAAAAGATGAGATAAAACTAACACAATTTTAGTGATTAAAGTATTAGATTTATGACAAAATTTTGTCAAAATCGCGCGCGTGATGCGCAATAATAACCTGTGAAAATCGCAATCAAACGTAAAATCGGCTACAATATGCCATCTTTTTTATTCTTTCTTTTATCGGTTACCAAGCCTCGCTACTTTTAAGTCAAACACTATGTCACTACATTCTGAAATCGCCAAACGCCGCACTTTTGCTATTATCTCGCACCCTGATGCCGGTAAAACCACCATGACCGAAAAATTACTGCTGTGGGGGCAAGCAATTCAGCGCGCAGGTGAAGTCAAATCACGCAAAACCGACAAACACGCGACATCTGACTGGATGAGCATGGAGCAAGAGCGTGGTATCTCGATTACCACTTCTGTGATGCAGTTTCCCTATGCCGACAACATGGTCAATCTGCTAGACACCCCAGGTCACGCCGACTTTTCAGAAGATACCTATCGCACCTTAACCGCGGTGGACAGCGCACTGATGGTGATTGATGGGGCAAAAGGGGTCGAAGAACGAACCATCAAGCTGATGGAAGTATGTCGGATGCGTGACACGCCGATTATCTCGTTTGTCAACAAGCTTGACCGCGAAATCCGTGACCCATTATCACTGCTTGATGAAATTGAAAACGTCCTAAAAATCCAATGTGTGCCGATGACGTGGCCAATTGGTACGGGTCAGCACTTTGTTGGGGTGTATAACATCAGCGAGGATAAAACCTACTTTTATCAAAAAGGTCATGGCACTGAGATTGTCGAGATTGAGAGCCGTGACGGCTATGACTATCCAGATGTCCGCGAGAGAATCGGTGAAATTGCCTTCCGTGAATTTGAAGAAAGCCTAGAGCTTGCAAAAATGGCACATGAAGATTGGGATGTCGATGAATTTTTGACCGGTAAACAAACGCCTGTGCTATTTGGTACGGCGTTGGGTAACTTTGGCATTAACATGGTGCTTGATGTACTGACCCAATACGCCCCAGCGCCTAAAGACCATGACACAGTCGAACGCACCGTTAAAGCCCATGAAGAAAAATTCTCTGGCTTTGTCTTTAAAATCCAAGCCAACATGGACCCAAAACACCGTGACCGTATTGCCTTCATGCGGGTGTGTTCAGGCAAGTACGAAAAAGGCATGAAAATGAAACATGT
This sequence comes from Enhydrobacter sp. 8BJ, assembly GCA_902506225.1. GTDB lineage: Bacteria > Pseudomonadota > Gammaproteobacteria > Pseudomonadales > Moraxellaceae > Faucicola. Next base: position 644,905 of record LR733345.1, read on the forward strand.
GCGCTTGGGCAAAGAAGTACGTATTTCAGATGCCTTGACGTTTTTGGCAGGTGACCGCGAAGCGCTGGAAGAAGCGTATTCGGGCGATATCATCGGCTTACATAATCACGGCACCATCCAAATTGGCGATAGCTTTACCGAAGGCGAAACTTTAAACTTCACAGGCATTCCCCACTTTGCGCCAGAATTGTTTCGCCGTGTGGTACTTAAAGACCCACTTAAGTCAAAACAACTGCAAAAAGGCCTACAGCAGCTATCAGAAGAAGGTGCCACCCAAGTATTTATGCCGCAAATCAACAATGATTTGATTTTGGGCGCGGTAGGGGTGCTACAGTTTGAAGTGGTCGCGCATCGCCTGCTTGAAGAGTATAAAGTGCAATGTACCTTTGAGCCTGTGTCGATTGCGACAGTGCGCTGGGTGCATTGTGATGACAAAGTGGCGTTTGAGAAGTTTAAGAAAAAAGCCCACGACCAGTTATCGGTCGATGGTGGTGGGTATTTGACCTATCTTGCCCCAAGCCGTGTCAATCTTAAATTGATGGAAGAACGTTATCCAGAAATTACCTTTAGCGCCACTCGTGAGCATTGATACATTGATACATTGATACATTGATACATTGAGACATTCATCATGATAACTGCAGAAAAGCTGACAAACCCTGTCAGCTTTTTTTCAACCTTAAAAGGATTTTACCCAATTTACCAAACGATAACCTAATGATGGCAAACGATAAATATTGGTAACCTAATTACTTTAGTAAAACGCTTAAATTTTGGCTACAATAAATCCATTAGCGATAACTATTTTTAAAATTTTAACAACTACAACAAAAGTGAGGATACTATGCAATTTCCTAATGGTGTAACCAAATCAAACTTAATTAAACTTGGCGTACTTGGTGCCGCTTACTATATGTTAAAAGGTCGTAATAAAACCCAACCAACCATTGAAAATAAGACTAGAAACCAAGCAAATAACCCTGTACCTGCAGATAATGACAATCGCGCTGCAGATTCAACTGCCACTAAGCCTACTAAAACTACCGCATTTACTATGGGTAAAGAGCTAGCTGCTAAAGTATTAGGTAAAAAATTCTAAAACTTATCAAATACTTATCAAATTACGTTATTATATAACAGCTACATCCATAACGGCATTTGAAAACAGCCCATTAGTCCACCATTAAACCGGTATCGACTGATGGGTTTTTTTATGGCCATACTGTTAAAAACTAAGGTTTAAAAACTTAAGTTTAGAAAATAAGGCAAGATATGAGCATATCGAGGGTGATTAAACTAGGGATTGCTGCGACAGCTTTATTGTTGATACTTAGACGCAGTAGTCCAAGGGCTGATAAAGTAGCCGATTGCCATAAAAGTCTATCCGCTACAAATACAGTTAAGCAGCCTATCAATAAAAATATTAAGCACGATAACCATAACCAAAACAATGGCTAAAATTTTTATGTTGTGGGCAGATAACACATAAAGGATACATAGATGACGTTCATGGGCTGCACCGCAATTGACCGTGCCTTACAGCGAGTTAAACGGCATTGTCAAACCACAGTATTTGAAATGATATGACTATGATAAATGATACGGCTTGCTCGTTTGATTTGCCATTAATTGATACGCATACCCATTTTGATGTGGATAGCTTCGATCATGACCGCGAAATGCAATCACAATTGGCATGGGATAACGGCGTTCATCATCTGGTTTTGATAGGCTTTTTAGCAAAGTATTTTGCACAAATGGTGGCGTGTCAACAGCAAATGCAAGGCTATGGGCAGCAAGGTAAAGCCACACCGTTGGCGCATTTAGCCTTTGGTTTGCATCCTTTTTATATTACTGAGCATAAAGACAACGATTTGCAGCGGCTAGAGCAGTTTATACAGCAATATTCTCCCATTGCGATTGGGGAAATCGGGCTTGATACTTTTACTGCACCGATGAAAACTGCGGAAAATTACGCTAGGCAGCAAGATTTTTTTGCTCAGCAACTTGAATTGGCAAAACAATACCAACTGCCTGCGCTGCTACATATTCGCCGCGCGCATGGCGATGTGATTAAGATGTTAAAAGCACAAAAATTTACCCAGGGTGGCATCGCCCATAGTTTTAGTGGCGGCATCCAAGAAGCCAAAGCGCTGGTCAATCTGGGCTTTAAAATCGGCGTCACCGGGCAAGTGACCAATCCGAATGCCAAAAAACTGCGCCATACCCTTACAGAGCTTGTCAAAATTGTCGGGCTTGATGCTATTGTGATTGAGACGGACTGTCCAGACTTTATGCCGCTGCGCTGTCATGAGACGCACGGTAGGCGCAATGTACCTGCCAATCTGCCGTACGTGCTGGCAGCGTTATCAGACTTATTAAAAAAAGATCAATCACGGCTCGCCGAGCAGTTGTGGCAAAATAGCTGCGCTGCACTACAAGTCAGCTGGGAGTATCCTATCCCAAACAAATTGAATATAAACCCTGACCAAGATTAACATAAACCATGACAATGACAGCCGATATGACGCCTGATATGACATTAACTGACGCCCAATACCAACGCCGTTTTGCCGGCACCCAAAAACTGTACGGTGCTGCGCAATTTAGTAAGTTTGAGAATCTGCATGCGTATGTGGTGGGCGTGGGCGGGGTGGGCTCATGGGCCGCTGAGGGACTGGCTCGTACAGGTGTGGGCGAGATGACATTAATTGACATGGATGTGCTAGTAGCTTCCAATGTCAATCGACAATTACCCGCTACCGATAGCAATTTTGGTAAAAGCAAAATTGAAGCCATGGCAGAACGTATCAAAGAAATCAATCCCCATATCAAATTACATTTGATTGACGATTTTTTGGGCAAAGATAACGTACAATTGTTAATACCTAATCGTACTTTGCAATCACAGCTTAAACAGTCAGGTAAACAGCTTGTGGTATTAGATTGTGTCGATGATATGAATGCCAAGCTTGCGCTTGCGCTGCACTGCCGATTCAATAAATTAAAGTTAATTATGGCGGGCGGGGCAGGTGGCAAGACGGACCCGACCCAAATTCATGTGGCAGATCTTAAGGATACTTACCAAGATCCCCTACTGGCTAAAGTCAGACAGCGACTTCGTCAAGATTATGGTATCAATCGCGCGATGAAAGAAAAATTCGGTATTCGTTGTGTTTTTTCATCACAGCCGCCGATTGTTGATAAGTCCTGTCAAGCAGGTGGTTTGCATTGTGGCGGTTATGGGTCAGCCGTTGCCGTGACCTCAGTGGTGGGGATGATGTTGGTTGCTGAAGCGTTAAAATAACCTCAGCGTTTAATTTTTATCACGTAGTAGGACGGTGTTAACGAGATGATATCATATCCTATAGCAAACAATGAAAAACAGCGTCTAGCGGTATTGGATGAGTACCATATCATCCAAACAAATAAAGAAGGCGAATTTGAGCGTATTAGTGCTTTGGCTAAGGCGTTTTTTGGTACTAAGATTGTCGCTATTACTTTTTTGGATGCTGATATCCAGTTTTTTAAGTCAAGAATTGGTCTAAAAGAACATTCAACCAGCCGTGATGTTGCTTTTTGCAATTACACCATTACACAAAATGACACCTTTGTCACGCTCGATACTCACCAAGATACGCGATTTAAAAACAATCCTTTGGTTACCGGTTACCCATATATTCGGTTTTATGCTGGCGCACCCATCGTGGTTCACGACAGTCAAGGTAGGGAATTTGCTTTGGGTGCGCTGTGTGTGATTGACGACCAGCCGCATCAAGATTTTGATGCCAATCAACAACGTGTGCTAGCGGATTTGGCGGCGATGGTCAGTGATACCTTAAAATTACGGCAGCAGCGTTACCAAGCTGAGCGCGCCGATGAGGTAAAGACCGCATTTTTGGCCAATATGAGCCATGAAATTCGCACGCCGATGAATGGTATCATGGGCATGCTTGAATTGCTTGAGCAGACACCGCTTGATACGCAGCAGCAACACTATATCAAATCGATTAAAACATCCAATGAGCATCTGCTGACCATCGTCAACGACATTTTGGATTTATCCAAAGTAGAATCAGGTAAGATACGTTTTGAGAGTATCCCCGTTGATTTAGCAGAGCTATGCCAAGATGTGTATCAATGCTTTTTAGCCCCTGCAAAAGACAACAGCGTGGAGCTAGTCTTCGATTACCCTGACAATTTGCCCAAATATGTCAACACCGATCCGGTGCGCCTGCGACAGATTTTAATAAATCTAGTCAATAACGCCATCAAATTTACCCCAAAACAGGGTAAAGTGACCATTCAAGCCATGAATGGCGGTGATAGACACCAAATCAAATTCAATGTGATTGACACGGGTGTTGGCATCAAGCCTGAATCATTGGCAGTGATTTTTGATGCCTATAATCAAGCTGATAAGTTTACCCATCGGTTATATGGGGGTACAGGGCTAGGGCTATCTGTGTGCAAAGCGTTGGCAGAAGGGATGGGCGGCACGATTAAGGTAACCAGTGAAAAAAATAAAGGCTCGACCTTTACCCTATCTTTACCAATGATAGCAACTGATGAAATCAGCTATCAGCAGTGGCACCAAAGTCATGATGAAACCACAATACAACCGCTAGAACGGCTGCCTGCCCATGTTCTGCTAGCAGAAGACAATGAGCTAAATGCCATGGTCGCGATCAAAAGCCTAAAAAAATATGGCTATGAAGTCACCCGAGCCAAAGATGGGTTAGAGGTCGTCAATTTTTATAAAGCTGACCCTAGCAAATATCACATCATTTTGATGGATCATCAAATGCCCATCATGGATGGGGTGGAAGCCACCAAAATACTCAAACAGTCGTTTAGTCAGTTGCCGCCTATCATTGCAGTGACGGCACACGCCATGCATGGGGACAAAGAAGTATATCTTAACGCGGGTATGCAAGATTACTGTACCAAACCCTATAAGCCTGAAGCGCTGGATGTGATGATTCAGCGCTGGCTGCATCATGTCGCCAACACGGGTTAAGAGATATTAATCACAAAATTTGCTTGCATTTGCGCAAACAATTGCTTACGGTAAAACCCTACCACAGTGTGTGGTAGGGTTTTATTTTTGTTGAAGTATTTTTGCTTTGTCACGGCTAAAAATGGCTTTGGTGACAGTGTTTTATAGAATTAAGAGCTAAAAAAACGCCTATGGGAAATTTTAATCGTGGTATTGATGTCGGGCGTGGTATGTGGTCTTGGGCTACCTGCGGTGATGAATGCGTTTTATCATAACCCCAACGAACCCACGACAGGTTTTGCAGGGTGGTATCAAAGGCTAGTTAAACGCTTTAATCGCAAAGGCTACCAGTATGTGCTCAGCGAGGATGAGCAGGGCAATGAAGTCATTACCCGTTACCAGCCGCCGCCTGTGGTGATTCAAGAGACGCCTAGTAGTGTCGGTATGGCTTTGCCACTGCCAAAAGTAATTGATAAAGATGGGCATGATGAATTAGCTCATCCCAATGGTTTTTAACTGTTGGCATAAAAAAAGACCTAGCAATTTGCTAAGTCTTTTTTTATAGCATTAGATGATTAAATAGCTGCGCGCAAAATCCGCTCAGACACTGCCAAATCATTGCTACGATGTTCACCGAGTTTGACCATATTATGTTCTTCTAATTGGCTCAAAATTGGCGCGATTGCAGACGCGTCAAGGTCGGCATCTGACAATCTCACCGGTAAGCCAAGCTCACGGAAAAAGTTTTCGGTGTTAACAATCGCTTGCTCGATTTTATCCTCATCGCTTAGATTAGAGTTGCCTTCAGTGATATGCCAAACGTTTTTGGCATACTGTAGCAGCTTGTCTTTTTTGCTATCTTTGAGCTCACGCATCACCCCAGGCAACACAATGGTCAAGGTGCGGGCGTGGTCAATGCCGTGTAGGGAGGTTAATTCATGCCCAATCATATGGGTGGTCCAGTCTTGTGGTACGCCAGTGCCAATGAGACCATTGAGTGCCATTGTCGCTGTCCACATGATGTTTTTACGCGTTTCCATGTCGTTAGGGTTGGCTTTGACGGCACGGCCTTCTTCAATCAAGATTTTGAGCAGGCTTTCAGAGAAACTATCTTGGACTTTGGCATTGACTGGGTAAGTCAGATACTGCTCTATGACATGCACAAACGCATCGCCCACACCATTCATCACTTGGCGCTCAGGTAGCGTTAAGGTTTTGGCAGGGTCAAGAATCGAAAACTGCGGGAATACTAGCGGGTTACCAAAAGGCAATTTGGCATGACGCTCGCTATGGTTGATAACGCCGCCTGAATTCATCTCTGAACCTGTTGCAGGAATGGTGAGTACAGTACCGAGCGGTAGCGCATTTTGAATATCACGGGTATATCCTTTTAATGCTTCCCACGCTTTTTCATGGTCTTTGTCGTCATCTAAGGTGGCAGTCAATGCAACAAATTTGGTGCCATCAAGTACTGAGCCACCACCGACAGCGAGCAAAAAGTCAATGTTGTTGGCGTGTACCATATCGACGGCTTTCATCAAGGTATTAAATTCTGGATTTGGCTCAATACCGCCAAATTCAAAGATTTCACGCTGTTTGCCTTGTAGCGCGGTTTTGACCTCATCGAGTGTGCCGGTTTTTTTGGCAGAGCTACCGCCATAGGTGATAAGTACACGGGCATTATCAGGGACAAGATTGGCGAGTTCTTTGATTTGACCTTCGCCAAATACGATACGCACAGGGTTGTAATATTGGAAATTATTCATGCCGATCCTTAAAAAATTGTTATTGTTAATACATTGCCACTTGTAAAAATGCCCCATGGCACTTATTAAGTAAACGTTAGCTCAAACACAGCGCTATCATAGAATAAAATAGTGAAAGCAATTGCAATAATTTGTCTAAAACTCGCAAAAGCTTTTTAAAAACAAATGATTTTTAAAACAGATGCTTTTTAAAAACAGATGCTTGCTAAAACCTAGTCTTTGCTCAAGCTTCTAACAGCAGATTAACCTGTGAAAATTACGCTGTGATGAAGTTTGCTAGCAACGTATATAAGTCTAAAATCCTTATAAACAAGGATGCTGCAGCAATTTTTTTATCAAGTTTGTTATGACTTGAAACTAGCAGCGTCCAATAACTCAACGAAAGATGAATTAACAATCACGAGGAATGTATGTCTTACTCCGCTCTTTTGTCACCGATTAACGTGGGCGCGATGCGCTTGCCCAACCGCGTCTTTATGGCGCCATTGACCCGTCTGCGTAGTGCTGATTTGCCAGATGGAACGAAAGGGATTGGTGGCTTGCCAACGCCACTCATGGCAACCTATTATACCCAGCGCGCTAGCAGTGGTTTGATTATCACAGAAGCCACGGATATCTCAGCCGATGCCAAAGGTTACGCAGGTGCGCCCGGTGTTTTTAGTGACGCACAAATTGCAGGCTGGAAAATGATTGCTGATAGCGTACACCAAGCAGGCGGTCATATCGCTATGCAGCTATGGCACACAGGGGTAGTATCGCATTATAGTTTGCGCCCACAAGGTCAACCACCTGTATCAGCATCAACCGTGGATTTGGGTGACGCGGTACGCACCTCGTTAAAAGATGACGAAGGCAAAGTATACCGTGTGACTGCCACGCCAGCGCGTGAGATGACCACCGCAGAAATCAAACAAACCGTCGATGATTTTGCCAATGCCGCGCGTAATGCGATTGAAGCAGGCATGGATGTTATTGAAATCCACGGTGCACACGGGTATTTGATTCATCAATTCTTGTATGATAGCGTCAACCAACGCAGCGATGAATACGGTGGTAGCTTAGAGAACCGTATGCGCTTTTTGACAGAAATTTTAACTGCAGTCACTAGCGCGATTGGCAGTGACAAAGTGGGTATCCGTATCTCGCCACTGGGTCAATTCAATGGTGTGGATGCCGGTAGCGAAGACGATGCGTTAGCAATCATCAAGCTGATTGATAGCTTTAACCTAGCCTATTTACATATTTCTGAGCCAGACTGGGCAGGTGGAAAACCCTTTACCGCAGAATTCCGTCGCCAAATTCGTGATACTTATCATGGCGTGCTTATCGGTGCTGGTGGCTATACGGCAGAAAAAGCAGACACGCTAATTCGTGATGGTTTAATTGACGCCGTCGCATTTGGTCGCAGTTATATCGCAAATCCAGATTTGGTTGAGCGTTTTCAGCAAAATGCGCCGCTTAATAAAGCGAACTCAGCCACTTTTTATGGTGGCGATCAAGAAGGCTATACCGATTATCCTGCATTAGCCCAATAATCGTACTAGCCAAAATAATCGTATTAGCGAATACAAAGACCCCGATCGTGTGATGACATGATCGGGGTTTTTTATGGTGAGTGAAAAAACAGACAAATTTTTTTACTAAACTTATCATGAAAGGTCTGCATTATGTGACCGTACGCAGCCCATATGGCGACCAACAAGTTGAGTTTTGCGCGTATTAATTTAATAAGGGTTGTGCTATTAGCCAAAACTTGAAAATACCACCATCAACACCGGTGAGATGATATTGACCAAAAATCCAAAGCTCATGGCAAGCGGAACTACTTCATTCCCCCCTGAGCTTTGGATGATAGGCAAGGTAAAATCCATGGTGGTCACCCCGCCCAAACCCACCGCTGTGGTGGGGTATTTGCCAATCAGCATAGGGATAAACAGTAGCGCCGTAAACTCACGTAACAAATCATTGAGCAATGCCACACTTCCCCAAACTGCGCCATACGCATCGGTCATGATAATTCCCGACAACGAATACCAGCCATAGCCAGAGGATAGCGCTAACCCTTGAGTGAAGGTCACATCAGGCATTATCAATGCGTACAGTAAACCACCGACAGCCACACTCAGACAAAAAATCACACAGGCTTGTACGCCGCGTTTATTGACCAATACCTGCCGTAACGTCATCCCCGAATGCGACAACTGAAAACCCACCAATAAAATCAGCAAAATCAACAAGCCCTTGATAATGCCATCAATCGGCAAATCCGTTATTGGCAATAATTTGCCCAGTACAAAACCCAACACCACACAGCACAACTGAACGAGGCTTCCGGTGATGCTAAAACCTGCTTGGCTATACTCATGGGGCAGGGCACGTTGCCAAGGATGCAGCCTGTCAAATATCAGCAAACTGATAAAACCTGCCCCTAGGGTACAAATCGCCAATACCGCCACATTGGTACCAATAAACCCAATCTGCGCGCCTAAGTCAGGAATATGCGACAACGAAAGACCAATAAAGGTTAAAATCACAAACACCAAGTTGGTCAGTAGCTTGTCTACCAGCGGCATGAATCGTTGCGGTAATGGCAGTAAAAACCCGACCACCAATGGGGTAAGAATCAGAACAAGGGTGATAAAGTTTTCTAACATACCGCGACGCTTCCAGACAGGGTTTAAACACAGGCTAATCGCAATATTTTGCAGTTAGCGCTTGGTTTAAAAAATTAAAAGTAGCTATTGTACCCATAAATGCATCAAGTTGGCGAATATTTGCCATAATGCGTGGTTTAAGCGTGCAATCAATTGCTTGGTAACACATTTGTAGTATGATTGAGCAAATAGTTGTGTAAGATAGTCACATCCAATCATCTTATGCGTTAGATGACTCTATTAGCCGTTAATTTTTTCAATTTGTAGGATTGTTATGAGACATTTTTATTTCGATATTGTCTTTACCACGATTGCATTGGCAATTGCAGCGTGGTGGGGTTTTTCACATGGTGGTGTCAGTGCCATGCTCTCGGCGTTATTTATCACCTTTATTCTGGCAGTGATGGAAATCTCGCTGTCGTTTGACAATGCCGTGGTTAACGCCTCGGTACTCAAAACCTGGGATAAGTTTTGGAAAATGATTTTCTTGACTGTGGGTATCCTCATCGCGGTATTTGGTATGCGTCTGGTATTCCCGATTGTCATCGTCGCAGTGACTGCCGATATGGGTATGATGGATGTCATCAATATGGCGCTTAACAACCCCAAGGAATACTCTGCCAAACTGATGGAGCATCATGCAGAGATTGCCGCATTTGGTGGGATGTTCTTGTTGCTTGTCTTTTTAAACTTCATTTTTGATGAAAAAGAAGTGATGTGGTTTGAATGGCTAGAGCGTAAGCTTGCGCGTTTTGGCAAGGTCGATGCCATGAGCGTGTTTGTCGCCTTGGTACTACTAATGACCGCTTTATATTGGGTGGAAGACGCCAAGAAATCAGTGGTGTTAACCGCAGGGGTATTTGGTATTTTGATTTATCTAGCCACCAATGTGTTATCAAGCCTTTTAGAAGGGGCGGGTGATGATGATGAATCAACCCCCGATGTGATTGAAGGCAAAGAAGTAGCGGGCGCGATTGCCAAAGGCGGTATCGCAGGCTTTTTATACCTAGAAGTACTCGATGCGTCGTTTAGTTTCGATGGGGTGATTGGCGCGTTTGCCATTACCAATGACGTGATTATCATCATGCTTGGCCTTGCTATTGGTGCGATGTTTGTGCGCTCCATGACCATTTTCTTGGTAGAAAAAGGCACGCTCGATGAGTTTGTTTATCTAGAACATGGCGCGCATTATGCGATTGGCGCGTTGGCGGTCATCATGCTATTGGCAACCGTGCATATTGAAGTGCCAGAAATCGTGACGGGTTTGATTGGGATTGCCTTTATCGTATGGGCAGTGATTAACTCTATCAGCTACCGTAAGCGCGAAGAAGCCTTGGCGAAACACTAAAAGATACTAAAAAGACTGGGGCTCATGCCTAACAGTAACGGTATTTAAGATGCTGGCTTGCGCTTAATATCCCTTAAGCTTTTGACACATAAATATAACAGCTTAATGTAACCCAATGGTGGACAAATTCTATCACCAAAGGTATAGTTAAAACGTGAGTTTCGGCTCACGTTTTGTTTTTTTAGGCGATTTTTTACGGTGTTTGAGTCTTTTATTCTGGGCGTTTTTAGTCTTGGCTCGCTTTTGTTCTAGGCACTTGTAGTCTGAGAATCAAAGGCGCAGCGCATGACAACGGACATCGATTTTCTTATTTGATTTCAAAAATTTATTACAAAGGATAAAACAATGGCAATTAGCTTAACCAAAGGTGGTAATGTTAATTTATCAAAGGAAGCACCGAATTTAACCAACATAGCCGTCGGTCTTGGCTGGAACCCACGTGCCACTGATGGGCAAGCCTTTGACTTAGACGCGGTCGCGTTTTTGGTCAATGAATCGGGTAAAGTACGGGCAGATGCAGATTTTATTTTCTTTAACAACCTAAAATCATCCGATGGCTCGGTAGAGCATACGGGTGATAACCGCACCGGTGAAGGCGATGGCGATGATGAAGTCATCAAAGTAGATTTGTCTAAAGTCCCAGCCGATGTAAGCAAAGTGGTATTTTGTGCGGTAATTTATGATGGTCAAGCGCGTAACCAAAACTTTGGGCAAGTAGCAAACGCTTATATTCGTATTGTGAATACCCAAGGCGGCGCTGAAGTGGCTCGTTATGATTTGTCAGAAGACAGCAGCACCGAGACAGCAATGATTTTTGGTGAGCTTTATAAAAACAATGGCGAGTGGAAATTCCGCGCGGTTGGACAAGGTTTTGCTGGCGGTCTAGGGCCATTGGCTGCGTCATATGGCGTTGCTGTTTAGTTTTTTGGCTAAAAGTTTTTAATATTTTTTTTTACAATGGGGTGGCATCGGCTTGCCCCTTTTTTTCAACATAATCATTTTTTTAGCCTGAGCGCTTTTTAAGCTTCAGCGCTTTTTTAAGCCTAAGGGCTTTTTCAAACTTAGCTACTTTTATTATCATTTTTGCCACCTAGTCTATAAGGATACATTACCCTATGGCAGCGACGTTTAGTATGATTGGGACGATTGAGCCATTTTTGCATTGTAATCTCAAAAAAGGCGATTCGATTTATTGCGAATCCAATGCCATGGTCATGATGGAGTCAAATCTTGAGCTTAAAGGTCAGATGCGTGGCGGTGTCATGCAAGCTTTGATGCGCCGATTTGCCAATGACGAGTCGATTTTTCAACAGCAAATTGAAGCGGTCAATGGTGAGGGTGACTGCTTACTCGCGCCCACACTTGATGGTGATATGCAAATTTTAGACGTCGGTGCCAATCAGTATACGCTTAGTGACGGTGCCTTTGTGGCAGCAACCAATGGTGTTGATTTGCGTGCCAATATTCAGCGCAATTTAGGCGGCGCTGTATTTGGGGATACGGGTGGCTTTATGGTCATGCAAACACAAGGTCAAGGTCAGCTCGTGGTATCGGGGTTTGGTTCTTTGTTTGAGATTGATGTCACGCCTGATAAAGATGTGATTATTGATAATGGTCACGTGGTATGCTGGGATAGCCGACTGCAATATAGCCTGTCAATGGCAACGAGCCAGAAAAAAGGCTTTTTGGGCAATATCATCAATTCAGTCACGAGCGGCGAAGGCATGGTACTCAAGTTCTCAGGTCAAGGCAAAGTAGTGATATGCTCGCGTAACCGTGATACTTATCAAGGCTGGATTCAAAGTTTACTGGGGTCAAACTCAGGCGGACGCGGTGGCAATGAAGGTATTTTGGGCGGTTTTTTATAGTCATTTTGTGCCAAGCCTTTATGAACCGCTTAAAACATAGCTAGATAGAATAGTAAAAAATATAGTAAAAAATAAGGAAACCAATATGTCAGTGAATTTATCGAAAGGTCAAAAAATTTCGCTAGAAAAAGAAGCAGGTGGGGCACTTAGCCAAATTAAAATGGGTCTGGGTTGGGATGTCGGTGCTGCGCCGCAAAAATCAGGTGGATTTTTGGGTGGCTTGTTCGGCGGTGGCGGCAGCGCAGGCGGCAGCATTGACCTGGATGCGTCGTGTATCATGCTTGATGCCAACAAACAAATGGTGGATGCGATTTGGTTTGGACAATTGCAGTCAAAAGACAGTAGCATACAACACACAGGCGACAACCGCACCGGTGCTGGCGATGGTGATGACGAAGTGATTAATGTCAATTTATCTCGTATCCCTGACCATGTGCAAGCCTTGGTTTTTACTGTCAATAGCTTTACGGGTCAAACTTTTGCTACGGTCAATAATGCGTTTTGTCGTTTGGTGAATGCCAGCAATAACAGTGAAGTTGCCCGTTATGATTTGTCAGCCCAAGGCAGTCATACCGCGCTGATTTTGGCAAAAATTTATCGTCATAACGGTGAGTGGAAAATGCATGCCATTGGTGAAACCGCGTCAGGTCGTACCTTTCATGATTTGATGCCTGCGATTTTACCGCACGTGTAACCGAGCTTTTTAATATGAAGCAATAATGTGAACCCATAAAGAAAGCCCTGTGACATACAGGGTTTTTTATTTTGACAGCTATTTTGATAAGTTTGTGTGGATTTTGCGTTGGTGGGTTTTGCATACGGTGTGGGTTTGCTAAAATAGCGGCGATTTAGTTTTTACAGCGTTTAATTTTAAATCACTTTTTTTAACGTTACTTTTTTCAAAGTCGCTTTTTTTACAGTCATTTTTTTTCAAGTGACTTTTTTCAAGTCGCTTTTTTAAAAGTCATTTTTTTTAAATCACTTTAGCGACTCAAATCAAATAATTTTATGACAACCACCCACCGCTACAAAGGAATCCAACACCATGCCATTTAATCGTTTACAGCCGATGTTGATAGCAAGCTTGCTGCCGCTGCTGGTTTTTACTTGGTTTAGCCGTGACTACATTGGGCAGATTGATTTTTGGTTGTTGTGGCTAGTTGCGATGACCTTGGTCGGGTTGCCATTGGTGTTTGCAGAGATTGGTTTGGCGCATCGTAGTGGCACGTCTCCGCTGGTCGGTTTGCCCATGTTGACTCGTGAAGCTGACGTATCAACGGTTTGGCGAGGGTTTGGTTGGCTGACTATTGTGCTGTTGCTGGCGGTTGTGGGGCATTTACTTGCGAGTAGTGGCGAGATTATCCATCCGCTGGTGAGTAGTATTGCCTTGCCTGCCTTGTTAGCCATCATGGTGCTGCTGGTGATTGGTTTGAGTTTTATCAAGCATTTGGCAGGTTGGTTGGCGGTCGGTTTTGCCGTTGCCGCGTTGGTTGTCAATGTCATGCAAGGTGGGTTTGTCGCGTGGCAGATGACAGCGACGTCCTTGACGGAGTGGGCAGGGGCGGTGGTGTTGGCGCTGGTCTGTGTGGGCGCAGGTACAGGATTATACTGGCATGCGCGCACCCACCAAATGCTCACGATGAACACTACGGCTGCCGATAATGCACGCGAATCCGCGAGTCGGTATGTATTACCGGTGTGGAGTTTTCAGTTACTAGCGGGTGCGCTGATTGCCATAACTTTATCGCCAAACAGCGCGATGTCGGCAGTGCTGAATACATTAGCGATGCTGGCAGGGGCAGCGTATTTACTGCATATTTTGACTCACCAAGTGTCATTACGCTGGCAACAACAGAAATTTAACTTTTTGGCATTGGTGGTATTGGCAGTGCTTAGTCTTGCGCTAGCCATGATACCAACTGCTTGGCTCAATCAGCTGATTATTGTGACAAGTTTAGTCACAGCGGTATGGCTAGCCGTATTTGCAGGCTGGCAAATGAAAATCAGCCATTTACGCAAATCATTGAATTTTAGCTCAGAAGGCTTATATAACCTTTGGCGCATTGCGGTGCGTATTATTGTGCCATTGGCGGTGGTTTTGGCGATGGTGGGGTGGGTGTTAGGACTGGCAAAATGATTACTGTAGATATAGCCTTTGCACCCGACAGCCAAACACAGTTGCGGTTAACCCTGCAACTTGCTGATGATAGCCGCGTGATTGATGCAGTCAATGCCACAGGCTGGCAACAGCAGTATCCGCAGATTTTTAGCTATAGTGTCGGTGTGTTTTCCCATAAACTAGACTGGCAAAGTGCTATCAACACAGGCGATAGAATCGAAATCTATCGCCCTTTGACCATCGACCCGCAAAACAAACGCAAATTACTGTCTAAAAAATTTAACCGATAAAGGTGTGACCCAGTATTCCAGTATTATTGTGTAGCGCACAAAAAAAGCCAATCACAGCATCACGGCAATGATTGGCTTTTTTAATCAAAAAAACTTACTGAGTCACGGCTGGGCGCTCGATACTGGTGACAATACCATTTTGGTCAAAATAAATTTTGGCGTATTGTTGGGCGTTGTGAATCGCTGGCTTGTTGGCGCGTTTGGCATTAGTACCTGGGGTAAAATCGTACAGATAATCCCAACGTACCGGATTTAGGGTGTCTCTAAAGGTTGGGCTACCTAGTATATACAGCACTTGATTGGCATTCATACCTACTTGCACTTGGCTTAATTTGTCTTCATGAATCGGCTTGCCTTGTGGGATATCGATTTTATACACGCTAAACCATGAGCAACCTGGTAATACGCTGACGCTGCTAATTACGGCAACCAAAGGCAGGACTGCCAGTTTTTTTGATAGTGTTGTGATAGATGTCATTTGTCAAACCGCTTTGAGATGGTGAACGATAAAATTTACGACTTATCATACGTGATTTGGGTTTTTTTGCCTACCTATTGACCCCAAAATTTAAATTATTTTACATACAGTTAATATTTGGGTGTAAAACGCCGCGGTGGTTTAGTATTTGGCGTTTTGGTGGTTGGCATACTTTGTCTTTAGCCTGTATTTGCCCATTATTTGTCAACGGGCGCTTTCCCCAGTGATGTCACGTTTTTTTACTGTGGGATTTTATCGAATTTGTTATTATAGTTATAATTTTCAGTTTATAAGCGACACCTGATAGGGTGTAAGGATTTATATGTCGTCTTTTACCAACCAAGATTTGCGTCGTGCCGGTTTGAAAGTCACGTTACCGCGTTTGAAAATTTTAGAATTGCTAGAAAAAGCCGAATCCCATCACATGAGCGCAGAAGATGTGTATAAAGCCTTGATGGAGCACGGTGAAGACGTGGGGCTTGCGACTGTTTACCGCGTGTTAACCCAGTTTGAACAAGCGGGGATTGTCGAGCGTCACAATTTTGAAAACAACTTGTCGGTGTTTGAAATCGCCAAAGATGAGCACCATGACCACTTGGTATGTGACCAATGCGGCAAAATCATTGAATTTCACAATGAAGAAATCGAAGCGCTACAAGAAAAAGTCGCCAAAGACTTTGGCTTTACCCTAGCAGGGCACTCGCTGGTATTGTATGGAATTTGTGATAATATAGACTGCCAAAATTCGACAAAACGCTAATGCCTTGGTGGGTTAATGCTTGAATCGGTTAAAAAAACTCACGCACAAAATCAGTCAAAAAATCAATTAAAAAAGCGGCTAGATAAATTTTATTTAGCCGCTTTTTTCGTCCGTTGTTTATTTTATATTGTTTATTGAACGCTATGATGCGGTTTTAGTTCTGATAGTTTAAAGCCAGCGATTAATAGCGCTGCGCCATACACCACAGCGCCCACCACACACAGCGCCAATAGCGCAACAATACGAATACCTTGATGCGCGGTAACCGGGAAAAAATGAATACCAGCGGCAAGTGCCAACCCCATTGCCCCATTTGCGATGGCAAAGATAACCGCTAATCGTCGCCAAGCCGCACCAAACCGATAAATACCTTGGGTATGTAAATAAAAATATAACAGCGCCGCATTGATAAAAGACGCCAGTGTATTGGCAAGCCCTAGCCCGGCGTGGGGCGCGATTTGCCACTGTTTAAATAACTCAGCCAGTACGAGGCTTAGCACGACATTGGCAATTACGCTAATCACACCGACTTTGACAGGGATGCGACTGTCATGACGGGCGAAAAAAGCCGGGGCAAATATTTTAATGAGCATAAATGCCAAAATCCCACCCGACAAGCACTGTAGCGCAAGCCCACTCATCATGGCATCTTGCCGCACAAACTCGCCATGTTCAAACAGGGATATCATAAGCACATTACTAATCATACCAAGCGCGATGGATGCAGGTACGCCGACCAACACCGTCAGCCGCGTCGCCCAATCTAGGGTGTGTCCAAATTGTTGATGGTCATCGCTTGCGATACTTTTGGATAGACTGGGCAAAATCACCGTGCCAATCGCCACCCCAATCAGCCCTAGCGGCAGCTCACTCATCCGCTCTGCGGTATACAGCCAAGAGACTGAACCATCAACCATGGTTGAAGCCAGTACCGTGTTGACCAGCATATTGATTTGGGTGACCGAGACCCCAAACAGCGCAGGGAGCATGAGTTTTAAAATCCGTCGCACGCCAGGATGACGAAAGCTGACCTTTGGCATCACCAGCAGCTGATGGCTGTGCAATTGCGGTAATTGAATCAATAGCTGCAGCAAACCTGCCACCGCAACTGCATAACCGACCGCCAAAATTGGTTTGGCAAGCAGCGGCGCTACCCAAATCGCGCCCACAATCATACACACATTTAAAATCACCGGTGCAAAGGCAGGCAAAGCAAACCGCCCCACGCTTTGCAAAATACTACTAGCAAACGCGGTCATGGCAATAAATAACAAATAAGGAAAAGTGATACGAAGTAGCTCAACTGCCGTTGCAAATTTGCTAGGCTCATGCAGATAACCCACCGCAAACACAGCAATCACGGCGGGCGCGAAGATGACTATCACGGCGGTTAAGCCTGATAAAATCAACAATAACGTACCTGCCACCCGACTGATAAGAATTTGAATGCCTAGCAAGGCTTTTTTGCTATCGGTCATGTCGTTATTTTGGGCTTGGTGTTGATAGTCGGATAGTACAGGGACAAAAGCTTGGGCAAATGCGCCTTCAGCGAACAGCCGCCGCAAAAAATTAGGCAATTTGAAGGCCACCAAAAACGCATCCATCATGCCGCCCGTACCAAACACGCTCATCAATACCATGTCGCGAATCATGCCCAAGATACGTGAAAATAAGGTAAAGAAACTAATAATAGCGGTGGATTTGATAAGTTTTGACATGAAAGAATCGCTGCAAGTTTTGCCGAGAAGTGGGTATAGTGCTTGGATTTTGTAGTTTGAGTTGGGCGCTGTTACTTTGCAAAATTGTCATCTTACAAAATTGCCATACGATAAATTTTTGAAAGTCACCTAATGGCTTATGTCACTTTTATTGACCATGTTTCTATTGACCGTGTTTCTATTGACCATGCTTCTTAATTTCATCCAATCAAAATACAGCCCCGGGTCGGATTTGCGGCCGCGCGCGATATCGCTGTGACCGGCTAGATGATTGACGGTTTTGGGATAAGCTTGATAAATCGCGGCAATCACACCACTTAAAGCTTGGTATTGCCTGTCATCAAATTCGCTATAATCATCACCCTCCAGCTCAATCCCAATCGAATAGTCATTGCAGTTTGGCACGCCCAAATAACTAGATTTGCCAGCATGCCAAGCACGCTCATCAAAGCTCACAAACTGCGTGACCCTACCATCGCGCTCAATAAACAAATGCGCGGAGACCTGCTGCTGATAGATGGTTTCAAAATACGGATGGGCTTTGGGGTCTAACTGATTTTGAAAAAATGCACGAACAAAATGCTCGCCTTGGTTATTTTTTAGACCAAATTCACTCGGCGGCAAGCTGATGTTATGAATCACAATCAGATGAATATCATTAGGGTCGGGGCGTTGTCCAAAATTGGGTGACGCCACAAACTCGCATGGGCTTAACAAACCCTGCTCAATGCTAAATCCCGACATAACTATACCCCGCCCAATCATCCAAATGGTGTTTAAAATAGTTGGTAAAACGCTACTCAATCATGTGGCTAATTTAGCATAAAATGGGCTTATCATCACCTTAACCGAAAGACACAGTTAAAAAAAAGCAATTTTGCAAAAAAATGGTATGCTATCGCTAAGCTGACAACAAGGGTAAGACATCTGATGGATACGATTATAGCGGCGTTGATACTGGCAGTGGTGGGGGCGCTTTATAAAATTTTTGCGCAACAAAAAGCAATTACCCGGCTTGAATCCAAGCTCGACAACCTGCAAAAACAACTCGCTGACGTCATGGCAACCGTGTATATCTTAAGCAGCGAGGCAAAGCCATCATCTACCCAGCAATCGGCAAGCGATATTCGCCAAAATCAGCCTGTCACTGAACCCATCACGCAGCCCATCGGTCAAGCCCCTGTCCCAGCGCCCCTTCCAGTAACTCCCCCAGCATTAGACTCTTTGCCAATGGCGAATACGCTTGACGCTTCGACTAGTTCAACCTCCCCAACGGCAACGCAGCCGTCAGTGAATGACGCAGCCCCACCGCATAAACCTACCTTGTCACAGCCATCATCTCATTCTTTAAAAGATGATGAAAGTGCTACCAATATTGTGACATCGCTTTGGGCAAGTGCCACCCAATGGTTCTTTGGGGAAAACTTGGTGGTGCGTGTTGGGGCACTGGTGTTGCTAGTGGGCGTGGTGTTATTACTCAAACTTGCCAGCCAATATATTGAGGTATCGATGCCCGTGCGCATGGCTCTGGTAGCGTTGGGTGGCTTGGTGATAACGGTAGTCGGCTATCGCACCACTGCCAAAAAACGCAATTATGGGTTGACTTTGCAAGGCGTCGGCTTTGCGGTGATTTATTTGACGGTGTTTGCAAGTTTTAAATTGTATGGACTACTACCATCCACCTTAACCTTCGGTGTGCTTGCGTTACTGGCAGGGTTAACAGTGATGTTTTCGGTGTGGCAAAATGCGCTGCCGCTTGCGGTCTTGGCGTTCGGTGGGGCGTTTTTTGCGCCGATACTGGTCAGCCGACCTGACGGTAGTGTGGTGATGCTATTTAGTTATTATTTATTACTCAATATAGCGGTTGCGGTGATTGCCCATTATCGCACTTGGAAATTGCTCAATGCGCTAAGCCTAGCGGTGACTTTTGGGCTTGCGTATGTGTGGGGATTTCGTGCATTTAGTGGCAACAGTGCAGGTGCAGGCTGGCTGTCATTACGCTGGCAACTGTTAGGGTTATTGGTTGGGCACATGGCGCTGTATATGTTTATTGCAGTTAGATACTCTCAGCAGGTTGTAAGTTATAACCAAACGCTGCTGCAAATTAACAGGGGGGTAGCCAGACGCCCGATTATATCAATAGATTCAGGATTGTTGTTTGGCACCGCGTTACTGGGGTTTGGTCTGATGGCAAGTTTGCTCAATGATTTGCCTTATCATCTGGCCTTTGCTAGCAGTGCGTTATCAGCTATTTATTTGAGTCTAGGATTGTGGCTGCTCAAACATCATCGTCGTAGCATCGCAGGCGACCCACTAGCCAACAACCACTTTGATAACAGCTTTGAGCTACTTATTGAAGCTAGCCTTGCGCTCGGCTGTGGGTTTTTGGCTTTGGTGATACCACTGGCGCTATCAGCCAAATGGATTAGTATCGGTTGGGCAGTGCAGGGTGCTGCATTGGTGTGGCTCGGTGCGCGTACCCAAAGACGCTGGACGGTATATTTTGGGTTGGCATTGCAAGCCTTTAGTATCCTGTTATGGGTGGGCTTTGATACCCTCATACGGCATTGGTATAGGTTACTGGATCAATTATCTATTCCGCACCAAACGTCTATAGTGGCGGCTTCATCCACCTTGCCATTGACCGTATTGACCGCGTGTGTGCTGCTGTCTGCTTTTATTTTGCGTCACCGCAGGGTCAACATAGCGACAGCCACACCCCAAACGGCAGCCACACTCCAAGCTAAAGCCCAGCCTCAAACTCAGCCTCAACCTCAACCTGCGGCAGTCAAAACGACGCATAAAAGGTTTCAACAAATTGCTGATAATGCCAGTCACAGCTTTGTTGCGACCGCGCTTGTGGTTGTTGGGTTTGTGCTGTATCTGTCGGCGATTTTATCCGCTGCCCCCTTTTGGAACAACGATGGCAAAACCACCACTATCAAAATTGCTATGGCTATGGTGATATTTTTAATTGTGGGGCAACTGATGCATCAGCGTTTTGTTTGGCGCAGTATGCGTAAGGTGAGCCGCTTGATTTTACCGTTTGCGATGATGAGCTGGGTTCTAGTCTGTCTCACCCATGTTAAGGTCGAGACGGTTGTAGACTTAAACCATTATCACATCAAAGCATTTAGCGGGTTGGGGCGTTATTTGCTCGCCATGCTCGGCTGTTTTGCCATCGCAAAATTGCTAGGGGCGTGGCTGCTTAGTCGCTGGCACCGCGACCGACTCGATACAAGCGTTGACGCGCTCGTTTGGTTTTTGGTACTGATTGCCATGCTAACTTGGATGCTACAACAAGTGCCATTTAACTATTGGCAGCATGCCCAAGAGCTTCGAGCCATTATCACTATATTACCGACCGTGCTCGCTGTGATTGGGCTGATGAGTTTGTTGTTGCTGCCAAAACTTCAGGCGCTGAGGGGTCGTTTGCTTGGTTGGTTAGCGGTTGATAGGCTACTTAAACACAGCGCTTATATTTTGGTACCGATGACCTTTATGTGGAGTTTATCTGCGAATTTCTCGTTAGACGGTCAGCTGTTGGGCGTTTATCTGCCGCTGCTAAATCCGCTGGATTTGACCTTAATTAGCATTTTACTGTACCAGTCTTATGTGGCACTCAAAGTTGATAGCAACTATCGTACTATCGTTTTGGTGATTTGCGGTCTAGGGGCATTTGTGACGCTCAGCAGTATGTTGGTGCGTGGGTTTGCCAGCGTTTGGGGCACACCGACGTGGGAACATGGTGCTTGGTCAGTCAGTATGGTACAGACGGGGCTGACTATCTTATGGACCGTCATTGCGATGGTATTGATGTTCTTGGCAAATAAAAAAGCCATTCGCTTGGTATGGTTTGCCGGTATCGCATTATTGACCATGGTGGTTGCCAAGTTGCTATTGATTGATATGTCGAATACCAGTGCGGTACTGCGTGTGGTGTCTTTTATTGGGGCAGGCTTGTTGATGCTAGTCATTGGTTATCTTGCACCCTTACCCCCCAAAGTAGGTAAACCCAAAGCAGGTAAACCCAAGTCAGGCAAACTCAATTCAGGCAAACCCAATGCAGCCAAAAAAAGCTAGGTAAACCCCTGCTAAAAATCGTAAATAACGTGGGTTATTTGTCGTATTTACAGCAGGTAGGCTTAGCTAAATACACAAAGAATTGCTGCCCAATTGTCTTTAAATTGTAACATTTGGCTAGAATTTATCCAAAAATTCGGCTCTCTTGTTAGTGGTTTGTAGCACGGTATAGAAGTGTTGAGTGGGTATTGTTAATATCCTTATAGGGCAAAGCTTCCTATCAACCAAATTATAAATCTAATTACTATCAATGAGTTAGAATGCTATTTATCATTTTTCTAACATGATAAATTAAGGTTGATACTGTCTACTGATGCTAACCATGCGATGTGAGGGTTTTCAAATTATTTAGATTATCTATAACTGACGGCTTTATGTTGATAACGCAAATACGGGCTACGCGGCTTTTTGGTCTAGTCAGTTTAGATTTTGTCAATGTCCATCACAATCGGTTAGCTTGTAAAGCCATATCAATTTTATAGTAACTATGAATTTTATGGTAACTATGAATTTTATAGTAATTATGAATTAACAATGAAGTAAAAATGAAAAAAAATAAGCACTGTCAGGTTAAATTAACCAAATACCGCGCCTGTATTTTATCGGTGACTTTAGTTTCGCCACTATTGTTAGTAGCTATCATTTACACGCAAGCAGATGCCCAAAACCCCACGCAAACGGCATCTGTCACTGTTGCCTCGCAAAAAACCACCACCACGGTAGCGCCCGCCATCGTTGACAACTTAGAGCAAGAGCAAGAGCAAGAGCAAGAGCAAGAGCAAGAGCATGACACTGACAGTATCAGCTATGGCTTTGAGGCATTGCAAAATAGCTTTGTAATCGACATTGATTTACCGGTCGAAGACCTACAGGACAACCCCAACAGCGCCCAACTGGTAAAATTTTCATCGTTAACGCCCAGTTTGTTGGCTTTAATCATGCAGCAAAATGGGGCAACTATTAGCGATAAACAAAATTACCGCTTGATTGATGCCAAAGGTCATATTATGCCGATGGCGATTCGTCCTGTCAGCAAACAATCATCCGTCAATCAAGTATTGCAAGTAGTGAGCGTGGAGACAGATAACCCCAATGCGGTGGAAAAATTACGCCATGCGTTGACCGTACAGCTTGATAACCCAGACAACCAACAATCGATTAACATTGACCTTAGCAATTTACCTTCAAACCCAGTCGCCGCCGTTACCAATAGTCCAGTCAGAACTTGGTGGTTAACCAATCCCAACTTTGCCAAAACCGAACCTACTTTATCAACCGAGCAAGCGGTCAATCTTTGGCTAAAATTTTTACCTGTAAATGCAGCCCAGCCCAGCAAGCGCCCACTGCAACTGCAAATTTATGGCAGTGATGACTTGCAAAGCTGGCAGATGGTCAGCCAAACCGTGGTCAGCCCCTTTAACCATACTCAACATAGCCAAATGGTAGCAACGCAAGCTGACGGCAGCAATCAGCCGATAGCGACAGGCCATGCGATTGCCATCGAGCCGCAGCAAGCCAATTATCGGTATTGGCAAGTGGTGGCAAATCAGCCTGTCAATCTTGAGGCAGCCAGCTTAAATCGCAGGGTGAGTGAGCCAAGTTTCTTCTTGACCCGCGCCAGTTTTTCAAAAACCAAAGAGGACGCCAACCAATGGCGGCTTAGCCTTGCTCAGCCCATGTTGACCACAGGGGTGAGTTTTTTTGTCCCCGAAAATCAGCTGTGGCAAGTGAGCATCAATATACCTGAACAAGAAGCCAATCAATTGGCTAAAATCAACAAAACTGCCAATGTAAGTAATGATAAAATCTTAGCCACTACCCAAATTGATAAAAACCACACAGTGGTCAGTTGGCAACCGACACTGACCAAGTCGCTGCATTTGGAAGGTCAAATGCAGCAAGATGATTTGCCGGTCAATCTGTTAACGCCCATGTATGAGATGTATTTTTTGGCGCAAGGCACAGCGCCTTATCGACTGGTAATCAACGAGCCGCGCGTATTACAACAACCCAATATCACGCTATCTAACCAACAACTCGCCAGCCTCGGCAATACCGTTGAAGGACAAATGCAAAATATCGAGGCATTGAACAATCCCAACGCGTCGTTTGAACGCTACAAAACATGGGCACTGTGGGGTGTGCTCGCCGCGATTGTAGCCGCTTTGGCGTTGATTGCCCTGCGTTTATATCAACAAACTACTACCCAAGCCCCCAAAGAATAGGCGATAATACAATCGAACATACCTCATCGAAAATGCCCCATCGACAATAAGGGATTATTTGCATGTCTGCTGCTAGCCAAACCATTAGTGACACCTCGGCCACCACGCCCCAAATCAGCTCACTACTACGTATTGAAATCGCCAAACAAGTCGCACTTGCGTTGCAAGAAGACATCGCCACTGGTGATATTAATGCCCAGTTAATACCTGACACACAGCGCGATACGGCAACCATTATTTGTCGTGAACCGATGGTGGTTGCGGGTAAGGCATGGGTGGATGAAGTATTTCGCCAGCTTGACCCCAATATGCAGCTTGATTGGGCAGTCAAAGACGGTGACGCTGTGGCAGCCAATCAAATTTTGGTGACGCTCATCGGTAACACCCGTGCGCTACTGACGGGTGAACGTACCGCGCTCAATTTTTTACAAACTTTATCATCCACTGCCACTGTGGTTGCAAACCATGTGGCGGTTATCGCAGAACTGCCGACCAAATTGTTAGACACGCGTAAAACCATCCCAATGCTACGCCATGCGCAAAAATACGCCATGTTATGTGGCGGCGGCAATAATCACCGTATCGGGCTATACGATGCCTTTTTGATAAAAGAAAACCATATCATGGCGTGTGGCGGTATCGCCCAAGCAGTCAGTCAGGCGCGTCAGATTGCTAATAAGCCAGTGGAAGTTGAAGTAGAAAATTTTGATGAGCTCCAGCAAGCCATCGCTGCCAATGCCGATATCGTCATGCTCGATAATTTTACCATTGAAGATACCCAAAAAGCGGTCGAGCTGGTTGCTAGTCTTGGCAAGCCTTGCCAGCTTGAAGCCTCAGGCGATATTAGCCTTACCCATCTACGCCAAGTGGCAGAAACCGGGGTGGATTTTATCTCAATGGGCGCGTTGACGAAGCATATCAAAGCCATTGATTTATCGATGCGTTTTCAACAATAAATCGGTTAAACATACATCGATTAAAAATAGTCAGTTTTTTTTATGCCATTTGCGATAGGTCATAGCATGATGCAAACGATTTTAATGATTGGACTGGGTAAAATTGGTTTACCTGTTGCTAAGCAATTAGCGGCGCAGGGACATTGCGTGATTGGTGTCAGCCGTACAAGACCCAAAGACCTTGCACAAGATTTTGATAACCTATACTTTGTGGCAAGTGATGCGCGCACGTTAGCCATTGCCCAGCTAAGTCAATGGTCAAGCCAAATCAGCCAAATCTGTATCATTGTCAGTCCAGATACCCTGTCGCTACAAGGTTACCGTGACAGTTATTATGCGATTGCCGAGAATGTGGTGCGATTGGGTGACCATCTGCCAAACCTCAAGCGTGTGGTATTTATTTCTTCGACAGGCGTTTACGGACAAAACGCGGGCGAAGTCATTGATATCGATACCCCTGTGTCAGCGCCAGCGAGCGCCACTTCTCAAGTGATTTTGCACACTGAGCAGTTGTTGCAGCAGCATTTTGAGGATAAGAGCGTCATCATTCGTCCAAGTGGGATTTATGGGCAGTCACGACTGCGTCTACTGAACATGGCAAGACAGTTAGCAGCGCAGTCGCCAAATACGGCTAGCGATTATCCGAGCAATATATGGACTAATCGTATTATGGATACAGACTTAGTCAGCATCATTGTCAAGGTTATCAATGCAGGTCAAACCGTACCAGTTTACTTGGCGACAGATAACGCGCCAGTCCCGCTGTATACTGTGCTAAACTATTTGGCGACTGCACAGGGCTTGAACTTATCGCTGCCCTGTATGGAGCCAACAACGGGCAAACGCATTATCACTAACTTGCCAGCTACTTGGTTCAACTACCCAGATTGGCAGTCAGGCTATCAGCATATTTTGTCGAGTTTAGGCGATTAGTGATGGGTGGTGGGTTTCAACAAAAATTTTTCATCATTTATCTATCAGTGATTTTATAGCCGTGTATGCCATGACTTATTCCAACACCGAGCGCCACGCCCCAAAAAACCAAGTGGTTAAACACAGAGACCAGCTACGCCATCCCAATGTGATGACAGAGGCAGAAAGATTGGCTTTACCCGACCCTTGTCGCCCGATTGATAAGCGCGTCATACCCGCGCGTCATACCATTGACGTCTATATGCAAAAAACGCTTTCATTGCCAGTGGCGAATACCAACAACAATCTCGCCGCTAGTGTAAAAGACGTTGCCAAGCCATACCCAATGAGGGATAACACAACAAAAATCGCTAAAAAAAATCCGCAAAGTCATCAATCTGACATGCTAGAGCAGTTACTATCTGAGCAAACCATTGAGATGCGGCACTTTATCAAGCAGCAACAACAGCAGGCCAATAGCAGCCAAAGCAAACACCCGTCATTGCATTTACCGCTGTCGTTGTTGCCACAGCTCGTCAATGACAGTAGTGTTTCACTGATGAAAGCGGTGATGGGTCAATACCCACATTTAGCGAGTATGAATATGCTTACAACATCCTTGTCACAGCAGACATTGCAAAATTCCTATAAACATCAAGCTAACGATACCCCCAGCACACAGTCTGACGCCATCTATAACCAAGCGCTACTCAATATCGAAACCAAACTGTATCTGATGGGTCAAATGTACCATCTTGTGCTTTGTGTATTTTTGCTATGCCAATGCAAATCGCGCAAATCACTCAACCCACAAATCACCTTGCAAGACTTGGCTGACGCTATCAATCAATACATCGAGGCGCATCGCACGCAATTGCATTTTTTGACCCGGCATAACGATTTATATATCGAGCCGACGCATGTTGCACTCGCTGCGCTTGCCATGGATTGGCAAGTGGGTAAGCAAACAGCCATCAGCAAACGTACTATTACCATTAGCTCGCAAAACCCAATCACAGGCGGCTAATATTATTTTTTAACTTGTTCTTTTTTGGAGTGGCGTATGTCCCAATCATTTCAAACCCAATTATCTCAAGCCCAAGCATCTCAAACCCCATCCTCTCAAACCCAAACCGCTCACGCACCGCAGTTTATTCCTCAGCATTTTATTGAGGTGGCACTCAAAAATAACGTATTAAAATTTGGCGAATTTACCCTAAAATCAGGTCGTATAAGCCCGTATTTTTTTAATGCAGGTTTGTTATCAACAGGTGAGCTATTGTCGGTGTTGGCAAATGGGTATGCGGATGCCCTTGCCAAGCAGCTACAATCTACCGACAGTAGCGATTTGGTGATTTTTGGGGCGGCATATAAGGGTATTCCGTTTGTGGCGGCGACTGCGCAAGCACTGTGGAACAATCACCAAATCAATGCTGATTGGGGCTACAACCGCAAAGAAGCCAAAGACCACGGTGAAGGCGGCATGCTCGTGGGAGCCGATATCAAAAGCAAATCGGTTTGGGTGATTGATGATGTGATGACCGCGGGTACAGCGATGCGCGAAGTCGTGGCGCTCCTAGAAAAATCAGACGCCAAAGTCGCGGGGATTATCGTTGCGCTGGATCGTAAAGAAAAAGGTCAAAGCGAACAATCTGCCATTCAAGAATTGGCGCAGAGCCTCAATGTACCGGTACTTGCCTTGGTCACGATGGATGACATTACCGAGTATGTCGCCAAAAATGGCACGCAGGAGGAACTTGCCAAAATGCAAGCCTACCGCGAGCAATACGGCGTTCAATAAGCGGTTGCCATCATCCTGAGTGATAATTGTTTAACAAGATAGTTTTTTACATCATGTTATATAAACATCATCACCCAACCCCGCTAACGATAGATTGTTTTTAAATTAACCATTGAAGAGGACGGCTATGTTGACAAAAGCCTTGCCCACCACACTAACAACGGCGCATCTTTTGCGTGTCGGCACTGCACTTACCTTATCGGCAATATTATTTGCGCTTGCAGGTTGTAGTAGTATCAATGAACTGATGGCAGAGGGTAGCAAACCGCCTGCGATTGTCAATGTGGCAACTGACCAACAGCCGTTTTATGATGCGTTAAATAGCCTTATCTTGCCGCCAAAATCACCGCAAGCTGCGCCACAAGGCATTGCCGATGGTCCTTATAATGGCGTGATGCCAGAAGGGGAGCAATTTACCACCTTTGTGAAAAATGGTTATTTTGATGAATTTTTGGTGGTCTACTACCCAAACTTTGTGACCCAGCTTCGCACCGACTTAGTTAACGGTTTATATGATGGTTGGGTGACGTATCGATTGTCCGATAGCCGTATCAAACAAAAAGTGTTGTTCCGTCAGGGTGGGGTACAAGAAGCGATTGTTTACAACCAAGCGGGAAATCCTGAATACCATTTTTGGTTTACCAATGAACAACCGACCAGCGGTATGCGCTACGATAACAATGGCAATGCGGTCGAATCGATGTTTTAATAGCAAAATGAACAATTGATAAAAATTGAACAAGCATACTAACAAGGATCATAATGAAACCACTGAATTTTCTGATCGTCATGGACGATATCCACACCATTAACTACAAAAAAGACACCACGCTCGCGATGCTGTGGGCGATTGCAGATCGTGGTCACACGGCGCATTATTGCCAAATTCACGATTTGTGGCTCGATAATGGCGCATTGCAAATTGATAGCCAATCGCTCAAAACGTTGAAAGACCCTGCACGTTTTTATGAACTGGGGGAAAAAACCACGCAGCCTGCTAGCGCATTTGACGTCATCTTGATGCGTAAAGACCCGCCGTTTGATATGCAGTTTTTGTATAGCCTGTACTTGCTAGAATATGCTCAGCGAGCAGGTGTATTGGTGGTCAACAACCCAGAAAGCGTACGTGACTGTAACGAAAAACTGTTTGCGACACAATTCCCTGAGCTGATGACACCGACGATTGTGACCAACAAACAAACCCATATCCGTGATTTTATCAAAACCCATCAAGATGTCATCGTTAAACCGCTTGATGGTATGGGGGGAATGGGTATTTTTCGACTGACCGCCGATAGCCCTAATATTGGCTCAACCCTTGAAATGCTAACCCAGCTTGAAAGCTTGCCTGTGATGGCGCAAAAATACTTGCCCGAAATCAAGGACGGCGATAAACGCATTTTAATTGTCGGTGGTAAGCCCGTGGATTATTGCTTGGCGCGTATCCCAAGCCAAGGCGAAACGCGCGGTAATCTAGCCGCAGGTGGTCGTGGTGTCGCCATGCCATTGTCAGCGCAAGAGCGCCAAGTTGCTGAGCAAGTGGCGCCTGTGCTACTGCAAAAAGGCTTGTACTTTGTCGGACTCGATGTGATTGGTGGCAAAGTGACAGAGATTAACGTGACTAGCCCCACCTGCGTGCGTGAGATTGACGACCAATGCGGCACGCATATCGCAGAAGATTTTATTGCGTTTATTGAATCGCATATTGAAACGCAAATTCACTAGCTGTCATTGTCAAAGCAAAATAAAAAACCCAGTCATTGACTGGGTTTTTTATATCATCGCTTGGCAGGGTATTAAGCTTTAAACGCCAAATAACCCACCGCAGCACTGTAACCATCTTTGAAGTTTTGGTTAATGAGCGGGCGAACCGCTGTCTCAACGGCGGGGACAAATGTCATATCACCTGGGTGTTGGAAGTTTGACATGATATAAGTATAGCCATTGACTTCATCGACCGCGTGTAGGCCGGTGGACTCAGCGCCCGCTGGTGTTGACAGGATACGCGCTAATTTTTTGGTATCAACATTGTATGCCCAAAGATAGTTGTTAACGTGGTAACCAGAGTCTTCACCGATAAATAAGGTACGCATTTTTTCAGAGAATTTTAGGTTGTCCGGGCAAGAGATTTTATCAATGTGTGACGTGTTGCCGAGCGCGTCTTTGGCAATGTCTTCCCCTGCTAAGCCTTCAGGTACATACATACGGGTAGAGACCCACTCAGAGTTAATCGCTTTACCATTGTTATCAACCTGACCGCCTTTAAGCTCATGGGCATACACTGCGCCTGATTTTAGCTGAGCCACTTTGACATCGTACTCGTCCGTGGTCATCGATTTTTCAATGCGCGACATGGCAGAGTAGGCGATTTTATCTTTGATATTGACCGTGGTGCCTTCCATTTTGGTAAACGCCATTGACGCACCCTGCAGCGCCGCATAGCGGTGGGTCTCTAAAAATGCCGCCGCTTGGGTGAGTTTGTCTGCCGGTAATTTGCTATTTGTTGCAAGTTTTACCCAGTTATTTGCCCCGTCATAGCCGATTTTTTTGTAAGAGGTATCATTCGGGTCAGTGTATTTGACATCCATGATATCGGTTGGTACTACCGTATTGGCTAGGGCTTCGATTTCAGCACTGGTCGCATGTCCAAGATGAATCCATTTGATGCTAAAATCACTGGCAGCCGCAGGGCCGCCTTTGGCTGACGTTTGGCTGATTTTGGCAACATAGAGGTTACCTGCAGATAGGTCAGCTGCTTTATCGGCAACAAACATGAATAAACCACTGTTAGTAAAGTCATCACCCATCAACGCAGTACGTTGGTCAGGCATCACTTGAATCAGTTCGTGAGAGATACGACCTAGATTGAAATGTTTTTTGGCGATACCAGACCCATCCGCATTGACTACGATTTCTGGTAAATGACCATAATGGTATGGGTTTGCTTTGGTTTCATCACCGTATAAGTTTTTGCTAAATGCTTTAAATTGGGCGCTGCTTTTAGCCATGAAAGCGTCTGGTTCATACTCTTCTGATGACAAATGCGTATTCCACGGTGAGAGGGATGCACCACAAGTAATCCATAACCCATACACTTTTGACATATCCACATTGTGGTATTTGACGACTTTGAGTTCGCCTGTTTGTGGGTTTTGGTCAAGTGTCACTACCGCAATGGGTGAAGGTAGTGTACCGTAAGTATTGCTGCCTGCTTGGTCTTTACTTGTATATTCAAACTGCACCACCGCAAATACGGTATTACCTGTTACCCCTGCCACGCGCGCGCCTTTAACTGTCAATAATGAAGAACCATCGGGACAATCAGAGAAAAACTGGCGCGTAGATGCCAGTACTGAACTATCCATGATGGGCTTGTTATAGATATCAAAATAGCCGCCTGCAATGATGTCATTACCCTTTAAGTCTTTTAATTTATCGCCTGTTATAAAAAAAGGTTGATACTGTAGCTTATAGTCAGTCGTGGTATTGTCATCAAAGGTTGCTTTTAGCTTTGAATCGACATACACCGTTGCCATATTGGCGGGATTTGATAAATTTGGTGCAGCCATACCGACAAATTCAGTCGCTTTAATGGTTTTTTGTGTATTATTGAGTATACCTGCTGTGGTATTAGTATCACTATCACTATCACAACCTGTTAATAAGGTGGCAACAGAGCCTGTGGCAAGTGGCAACGCAGGCACCCCTGCCAAAAAACGAATGACATTACGGCGGCTAATGGTTTGGTCTAATTGATTAATTTCAGTCATGAGTGAATTCCTTGCTGATAGCAGTTAGCAGTTGGCTACGAAATAAATTTTATTGAAATAATGCAGAAACAATTATGCTGAGTATGTTAGAGGGGATATGTGACAGTGGCTTGACTGATTCGTGACAGAACGGTGACAACTAATCATCCGGTTTGAATATAAAGCGATACCATGGCTGCAAAATCTTCACGCTACTTAGCAATTAAAGTGATTTACTTTATTATTGAGTGAAATAATGCTATGATTTTGCCATTTTTATGGTGATTGTTTTTTCCGATAAACGGTCAGTCATACGGGGTTTTCTAATCCCCACCTCACCTAGATTGGATTGATCAAGGATAATAAGATGAGTGAGCCAACGATGCAAAAACCGCGCGTGCTGATGATGGCAGCAGGCACGGATTGGCATCGACCACTTTTTGGATGCCTGCTGGGTTGCCAGATATACTACCTTGAATGCTGCCTGATCAGATGGGAACACCTTACGCTTATTCACCGCTGTCCGAATCACGCTGTTTAGCGACTCTATCGCATTGGTGGTATAGATCACTCTTCTGATGTCTTTAGGATAACCAAAGAACACCGTTAAGCCCTCCCAGTTATTGCGCCAAGACTTGATGACATGCGGGTACTCTTTGCCCCATACTTCATCAAAGTGCTCAAGGTTGGCCTCTGCCATCTCAAGCGTATCAGCACCGTAGATGGCCTTTAAATCAGCTGCTACGGCCTTCTTGTCCGTCCAAGGTACGAACTTCATCGAATAGCGCACCATATGCACGATACACAGCTGAACCTGAGCGTTAGGGTAGACCGTATTAATGGCATCAGGGAAGCCTTTTAGGCCGTCTACACAGGCAATAAGAATATCTTGAACCCCGCGGTTTTGTAGCTCAGTGAGAACACCAAGCCAGAATTTAGCGCCCTCGTTCTCTGATAGCCACATGCCAAGCAGCTCTTTTTTACCATCAAGAGCAACGCCTAAGGCCAGATAGATAGCTTTGTTGATGATCTGCTTGTCCTGACGAACTTTGACGACAATGCAGTCTAAGTAGACGATAGGATAGACGCTGCTCAGTGGCCGGTTCTGCCAAGCGGTGATGTCATCCAAGATGTTGTCAGTGACTCTGGAAACCAAGCTGCTTGAGATGTCGACGTCGTAGATGTCCTTGATGGTTTCGACAATCTCAGTAGTGGTTTGACCTTTGGCGTAAAAGCTGATGATTTTGTCATCAAGACCTGAAATACGGGTTTGGTGCTTACTGACAAGTACAGGCTCAAAGCTACTGTCGCGGTCTCTTGGGGTGGAGATCTCAAGCTCGCCTGTGTCGCTACGGACTCTCTTTTTAGTGTGCCCATTGCGCTTATTAGGCCTGTCTGCCTTTTCATGCTTGGGGTAGCCGAGATGCTCTTCCATTTCTGCTTCTAGGGCAGTGTCGATGAAGGACTGCATGAGCTGCTTTTGAAAGTCTTTGATGTCATCGAAGCTTTTCATGCTGCTGGCCATTTGCTCAGCCAGTTTCTTGATGTCAGATTGGTTAGTCATTGCTTATTCTCCTGTTAGTGGATTATAAGCAGTTACACAAAGTTTGGGAAACTCTCATCATGGAAATTGCCTTTTGAGTTTGAAGCAATGTATAATGATAAGATTAACCCGTTAGGTCAGGTGGCCTAACTTAAATAAAAAGTCTCCGACAAACCCGGTACGGTTCACTATCTATTGTTATTCTTACCTGAAATTGATGTGAGCTTATAGAGACAAGGTAAATTTGCAAAAGTGCCGGCTATTCAGTGTTCATTGAATGTTTAATTTAATTTATTAAGCTTGACCTTGGAGTGGCTCTAAGCCTTATACTTGGTACAAATTTTTCGATTGTTATGATGATGCGTTCTACTACATGGATTACAGTCTTGGTTGGATTGTTCATGTTCCAAAGCTTTTGGAATGTGGCGGCGGCCTTTTGTGTCCATGAACAGCAGCCTCAATCACAGCAGAGTTATCATTTTGGTCATCACCAAAATACCTTGTGTGCCAGCGATAGTCGTCAACACGATCATAATGGACAGTCAGAAAACATAAAAACATTCAGTAGCGATTTAGAAATCGGTGAAGATCATCAAGATCATCTACCATCGATGATGCATGTGATTGTACAAAATGAAAAAGTAGATGTGTTTCATCCAAGCTCTGAAGTTAAAGTGAATCCACAATTTCATTGGAAAAACAGCTATCAGGCTCCTGACCTGTTTCAACAAAGCCCACCTCCCGAATTTTCCCCGCTCATGGTGGGGTAGCCTAAAACATTCCCACCACTTTTATTATTTAAACCCCACTCTCAACACTTTTAGAGGGGGTTGAAACAAAAAAGGCATGAACTTAAACTTTAATCAATGACCAAAAAGATTAGAGGATAAGCCATGCCCATTGATGAATTTATCATTAAAATCTATCTAATGGTAGATGACTACTACAAAAAGATTGTAACAAACCGGCTAAGACAAGGCGGATATGCACCAAAGCTAACCGACAGTGAAATTATCACCATGGAGATAGTGGGTGAGTTTTTACAGATGGACACCGACTCACAAATCCATCAGTATTTTAAACAGCATTGGCAAACATGGTTTCCACAAATAGGCTCATATCCCAACTTTGCCAAGCAGTGCGTCAATTTGTTACAGGTAAAAACTTTGATACAACAGCATATCGTTAAACAGCATGGGCAAGACAACATTCATTTTATTGATGGCTTTCCCATTCCTGTGTGTCAATATGCCCGATAAACGACCACTCAGTGTACTTAATCGTCTTAAAAATGCTCGTCGCAATATTGAGACGGTGATTGGTCAGTTATCACAGCGATTTAACATGCAAAAGGTGAGAGCGAGAGATTTATGGCATTTGTCTCACAGATTTATGCGTAAAATCTTGGCTCATAACGTTTGCTTTGTAATCAACAAACAGTTAGGTAATCCCCCACTTCAGTTTGAATTGCTTATTTCAAGTTGAGAGTGGGGTTATTTAAATAAGTGGGAAAAATCATGTCTTCACAATCAATTATACTCTTGCGTCATAGCTTGGTTGCTTGTATATGTGCAGCGGCTATGCAATATAGCTATGCTGAAAACGTTACCAGCTTTGAATCCGCTTTAGCAAAAGTACAAAGTTACCAGACTCAAGACAAGCCGTGGCAACAAGTTCAGCAAATATCTGAATTGAATATTCAGCAAAGTCGGTTATGGCAGAATCCAAGTATAAGTTTAGATCAGTCTGGCTTTGGCTCAGGTCAAGAACAGGAATTCAATGTTGGCGTTAGTCAACCTCTAGATCTATTTGGTCAGCGTAAGCTGAACCGGGTGATTGCCAATACCTCGAATCAACAAATCCAATTGCAACAGCAATTATGGAAGGCACAAAGCCAACTGATTGTTAAATTTGCATGGTCGCAATTTGCACTTGCTGAGGTTGAGCAGTCTGTTTATTCAGTACTGTTAAAAACAAGTAAAGCCAATCTGGACAGTGCCCAGAAACGCTATCAGGCAGGCAGTATTGCCCTGGTTGATTTTGAGCGTGCCCAAATTGAAGCGCTAGAAATCCAACGACTTTATGAGCAAGCGATGCTGAATAAACAAGCTGCCGGTCGTCAGCTGTCTAATTTGTGGGGGGGAGAAACATCTTCACATCTTCAATTGAATAAAACCGATATCCCTTGGCCAGAGCAAAGTCTCCAAACTGTGCAACGGTATATTGCTGAAGGGTGGCTAGAAAAATTCTATGCCTTGAACATTCAGCAATCGGATCATCAAATTGAAAATTTAAGAATTCAGGCACGTCCCAATCCGACTTTAAATGTAGGCATGAAACGTAGCAAAACCCCTAATAAAAGCAACGATACGACTTTAGCAATCGGCGTGGCTATTCCACTGAATATTTTCAATCGCCAGCAATATGCGATCCCGATGGTCCAGCAACAGCAAATATTGCTGAACCAACAGCAGCAGCTTGAGCTGAAGCAACAAATACTCGATATTGCCAACAGCATGCATCAGCTCAAAGGTTTACGTAGCCAGTTCGATGCCACAACAGCACAAGTTACTTTGGCGACCAAAGTTCAGAGCCGTACTTTACAAGGGTTTCAGGCAGGGAAACTGTCCATTACCGACGTTCAGCAAGCAACCACCCAACTGCAGAATCTTCGATTGGGTCAATTACAAATTCTACGTCAAGCTTGGCAAACTGCCCTAGCAGCTGAGGCACTCAGTATTGGCACAAGTTATGAAGAAATTAGCCGTTCGGATGCCTATACACAACTGAATAAAAAGGCAGTCGAAGCATCGCAAAATTTAATCAATAGGGGAGCACGATAAAATGAACGCCAAGCAAAACGGAAAAATATCCCAGTCTCTCATGATTGTAGTTTTGATTCTGATTACGGTCTTGGTCAGTCTGGCTATTTGGTTAAGTTCAAAAAAAACTGAATCTGAGGGGCGTGGTTATGATGAGGGAAATGCCGAACAGTCTGATAAAGATAGTTCTGAAGAAGGACATGCTGAAGAAGGCGAAATACAACTGACCAGCCAACAAATGGTTGAACAAGGTTTAAAAGTTGCTGTTGCATCCACAGGATTGGTTGAAAAGCTGACAACCCTGCCAGGTAAATTGGTGGTGAATACCGATCAACAAGCGCAGATATCGCCTAATTTTAGTGGTTATGTCGAGCAGGTCAATGTGGCTTTAGGACAGAGCGTGCAAAAAGGACAAACGCTGGCTGTACTAATCCTGCCTGAACTGATCGACCAACAGGCAAATCTGCGTATGGCACAGGCAAATCTGGATTTGGCCCGTAAAGATTACCAGCGCGAACAGCAACTCTGGTCACAGGGGATTTCTGCCAAACAGGATTACCAGCGTGCCGAAAATGCCTACCGTCAAGCGCAGATTACTGTCCAGTCCTCACAAGCACGTTTAAATGCATTAGGTGCAAGTGGCAATAACAATGGGCGTTTTCTGATTAAAGCACCGATCTCTGGGGTGATCAGTAAAAAAGATATTGTGGTCGGTGAAAATGTGCAACTGGCGGATCAGCTTTTTGTGATTGAAAATCTAAAAGACCTTTGGTTGGAATTTAATCTACCAAATACCTCAAATATTCAACTTCAAGTAGGGCAAATTTTAAACTTTAAAACCAATGGTTCTGATCAAAATTACCAAGCAAAAGTACAAACGCTGAATCCACAGGCAGATTTACAAACTGGACGTTTACAAGTGCGTGCCAAAGTCACCACACAAGCGGATGTACTGCGTCCAAATGTTTTGGTAAATGTTTTTGTGACTGATGCACAAGCAAAAACAGCGTTAAGAGTCCAGAAAAAAGCCTTACAGCAGGTTGAAGGAAAACCTGTGGTATTTGTGATTGAGTCTGAAGAAAAGGGACTGGTTCATCTTAAAGCACAGCCAATAGAAGTGGGCGTGAGCAGTCAGGATGGGCAATGGCTAGAAGTCATTTCTGGATTAACTGAAGGGCAGAAATACATTGCGGATGGCAGTTTTCTATTAAAGTCTGAATTAGAAAAAGACGAGGCAGGCCATGGACATTAATTCTGATCTGCCAAAACCAGAAGGTTTATTCGAACGAATCATTCAGTTTTCCATACAAAATGCGATTTGGGTGTTGCTCTTTGCCTGTACCTGGATTGCAGTGGGTATTTATAGTTATCAGAAGTTGCCGATTGATGCTGTACCCGATATCACCAATACCCAAGTCCAGATTAATACCCAAGCCAAGGGTTTTACTGCGCTTGAAGTCGAACAGCGGATTACCTATCCCATTGAAAATGCCATGGCTGGCATTCCGGATCTGGAGCTTACCCGTTCCATATCCCGTTATGGACTCTCTCAAGTCACCATTGTCTTTAAAGATGGGACTGATATTTATTGGGCCCGTCAGCAGATTAACCAACGGGTACAGGAGGCGCAATCTGAGTTGCCTGCACAAATCGCACCGACGATGTCCCCCGTTTCTACGGGTCTCGGTGAGATTTATCAATGGGTACTGAAGGCAGATCCGAATGCGAAAAAGCCGGATGGAACTGCATACACGCCGATGGATTTGCGTGAGATTCAGGACTGGATTGTGCGTCCTCAACTGCAACGTGTTAAGGGAGTTGCAGAGGTCAACACTATTGGTGGTTTTGAAAAAACCTATGTGGTCTCTCCCGATTTAAACCGGATGCAGCAACTGAATATCTCACTAGAACAACTGCAACAGGCTTTAGCGCAAAATAATGAGAACCGAGGTGCAGGTTATATTGAAGACAATGGTCAGCAACTGACGGTACGTGTACCGGGTGCATTCAATGGGCTTTCTGATATTGAGAACACCATGCTGGGTAGCCCAAATGGCAGCCCAATTCGGGTTGGTGATATTGCGCAAGTCTCTATTGGGCATGATTTAAGAACCGGTGCGGCAACCTATAACGGCAAAGAAACCGTTTTAGGGGTTGCCATGATGGCGATGGGTGGAAATAGCCGGACTGTTTCTAAAGCTGTGGATGCCAAGCTTCAAGATATTCAGAATAGTTTGCCTAAAGGGGTAGTGATTGAAACGGCGTACGACCGTACTACCTTGGTTGAGAAGGCGATTAAAACCGTTCAGAAAAACTTGGTAGAGGGAGCAATCCTGGTCATCATCATTCTGTTCCTGTTTTTAGGGAATATCCGTGCTGCCTTGATTACTGCCTGTGTCATTCCACTCTCTATGCTGTTTACCTTAACCGGGATGGCACAGAAAAATATCAGTGCCAATCTGATGAGTTTAGGTGCACTCGATTTCGGCATCATTGTCGATGGTGCTGTGGTGATTGTCGAAAACTGTATCCGGCGTTTAGCCCATACACAGCAACTGTTAAAACGACCTCTCACACAAAGTGAACGCTTTAAGGAAGTTTTTCTGGCTGCCCGCCAAGCACGTCGTCCTCTTATTTTTGGTCAGCTTATTATTTTGGTGGTGTATTTGCCGATTTTTGCTTTAAGTGGTGTGGAAGCAAAAATGTTCCATCCGATGGCATTGGCAGTGGTACTCGCCCTTGTTGCAGCCATTATTTTATCGATCACCTTTGTGCCTGCTGCTGTGGCATTGTGGGTCAAAGGCGATATTCAAGAAAAAGAAAGTCGTTGGATGTTATGGCTAAAAGCTAAATATCAGCAAACTCTTGATATTTCGTATCAATACAAAGCAGTTGTGCTGATTTTTGCACTGTGTGTATTAGTGATTACGGGATTTATCAGTACCAAACTCGGCAGTGAATTTGCACCACAGCTCAGTGAAGGAGACTTTGCGATACAACAGTTACGTTCACCAAGTACAGGCTTAGAAGAGTCTTTACGTATTCAGAAGAATACTGAAAAACTTCTTTTAAAGAGTTTCCCTGAAATTAAGGCAGTATTTGCCAGAACGGGTACAGCCGAGGTTGCAACAGATGTCATGCCACCCAATATTTCAGATGGCTATATCATGTTAAAGCCTCGTTCAGAATGGCCAAATCCTAAAGAAAGTTTAGATGAATTACGTGGCCGTATGGTGACGTATTTAGCCACGATTCCAGGCAATAATAGTGAATTTTCACAACCGATTGAACTCCGATTTAATGAATTGATCTCAGGTGTGCGTAGTGATGTTGGTGTGAAAATCTTCGGTGATGATATGAATGTCCTCAATACTGAGGCGACTAAAATCTCCAAAATCATTCAGCAAATATCGGGTAGCAGTGCCGTGAAAGTTGAGCAGACCTCAGGTTTGCCATTACTGAATGTCGAGGTAAATAAAACTTTGGCTGCACAATATGGTTTGAGTGTGCGTTCAATTCAAGACCTTGTGGCAACCAGTATTGGTGGACAAAGCGTGGGAGAGATTTTAGAAGGCGATCGTCGTTTTGATTTTGTTATCCGTCTTGGAGAGCAAGACCGTAGTGTCGCATCTGTTTCCCAGTTACCTATTCAGCTTCCAAATGGTGGCAGTATTTTATTGTCGGATGTCGCGCAAGTCTCGACCATTGAAGGAATCAACCAAGTCAGTCGAGAAAATGGTAAACGCCGAGTTGTGGTTACAACGAATGTTGAAGGGCGTGATTTAGGGTCTTTTGTTTCTGATGTACAGACACAGCTCAAAGCATACACTTTGCCAAGTGGTTATTGGATAGAATATGGCGGTCAGTTTGAAAATTTGGCTTCAGCCAAAGCACGGATGCAAATCGTGATTCCACTGGCTTTAATCACTATCTTTATTTTACTGATGGCGGTCTTTCACAATGTCAAAGAAAGTCTATTGGTCTTTACCGGGGTACCCTTTGCCTTGACCGGTGGTGTGCTGTTCCTTTGGCTAAGGGATATTCCATTATCGATGTCAGCTGGAATTGGCTTTATTGCCTTATCTGGTGTTGCAGTCCTCAATGGACTGGTAATGCTGACCTTTATTAAGGAATTAAGGGACAAATATCCAGTGCATAAAGCCGTGTGGCAAGGGGCTATTTTGCGCTTAAGACCAGTGTTGATGACAGCTTGTGTGGCTTCACTGGGTTTTGTACCAATGGCGCTGGCAACCGGAACAGGGGCTGAGGTTCAACGGCCACTGGCAACCGTAGTGATTGGCGGGATTATCTCTTCAACATTACTAACTTTGGTGCTGTTACCCGTGCTTTATCGTTGGATAAATGAAAAAAAAGTTTCTTAATCCAATAGATTAGTCGATTTACAGCAGAGATATTGGCTGTTATCCAATATCTCTGCTCATCATAAATAGAATAAGGAAAATATTTTATGTCAGAACATCATGATCATAGCCATGCGGTTGTTACTGAAGAAAATAGTAAGAAGTTAATGGTTGCCTTAGGTTTAACGACTACTTTTTTAATAGTAGAAGTTGTCGCTGCTTTTATTACCCAAAGTTTGGCTTTGTTATCTGATGCAGCTCATATGTTTACTGATGTAGCCGCTTTAGCTATTGCTCTTGCCGCTATCAAAATTGGTAAAAAAGCCGCAGATGATAAAAGAACTTTTGGCTATCAGCGATTTGAAATTTTAGCGGCTCTGTTTAATGCGGTGATGCTTTTTGTGGTAGCAATATATATTGTATATGAAGCTTATCAACGTTTTACGAACCCTGCTGAAATTCAAAGTGTTGAAATGATGATTGTCGCGGTCATTGGTTTGGTCGTAAATTTGATTTCAATGAAAATCCTTTCTGCGAGTGCTGAAGGAAGTCTAAATATAAAAGGTGCATATTTAGAAGTTCTTAGTGATGCTCTAGGATCGATAGGCGTGATTATCGGAGGAATAGTTATTTATTTTACCCAGTGGATGTGGGTTGATACCGTAATCGCTGTGTTAATTGGCTTCTGGGTCTTACCTCGAACTTGGATTTTATTAAAACAAAGTATTAATATTCTGCTTGAAGGAGTTCCTGATGAGATTGATATTGAGTCGTTAAGAAATGATTTATTGAAGCTAGAGGGCGTTGAAGGGATTCATCAGTTGAAAGTCTGGGCTATATCCTCAAAAAATATTCATTTAACTGCTCATTTGGTTGCTCCGAATAGCAATACAGATCAACTCTATCAAAAGGCCTTAGAAGTTCTAAAACATAATCATAATATTACTGAAATTACGTTACAAATAGAAAATACGAAATGTAAGGCAGAGAGTTTCCCAAACTTTGTGTAACTGCTTATAATCCACTAACAGGAGAATAAGCAATGACTAACCAATCTGACATCAAGAAACTGGCTGAGCAAATGGCCAGCAGCATGAAAAGCTTCGATGACATCAAAGACTTTCAAAAGCAGCTCATGCAGTCCTTCATCGACACTGCCCTAGAAGCAGAAATGGAAGAGCATCTCGGCTACCCCAAGCATGAAAAGGCAGACAGGCCTAATAAGCGCAATGGGCACACTAAAAAGAGAGTCCGTAGCGACACAGGCGAGCTTGAGATCTCCACCCCAAGAGACCGCGACAGTAGCTTTGAGCCTGTACTTGTCAGTAAGCACCAAACCCGTATTTCAGGTCTTGATGACAAAATCATCAGCTTTTACGCCAAAGGTCAAACCACTACTGAGATTGTCGAAACCATCAAGGACATCTACGACGTCGACATCTCAAGCAGCTTGGTTTCCAGAGTCACTGACAACATCTTGGATGACATCACCGCTTGGCAGAACCGGCCACTGAGCAGCGTCTATCCTAACATATTTTTTAATCGTGAACAGGTTCTTAGATAAAGGTACTTTGTACGTTGCAGTATTTAAAGATGATGGTACAGGTGAATGGAAACCATTAACGTTTGGTACAGGCGCATTAACTGCGTCTTATGCAAAATACGCGTTTGCTAACCAAGCTGATGTGTTGGTACATGCTCGTATTGCGGGTGACGCACTAGGTGCAACTAGAATGGATCGTCCAGAATGGGTATCGGTCAGCCCTGTGACGGGTGAAGTTTATGTCACATTAACCAACAATTCTAATCGTGGCGTTTCATATCCGGTAGATGCAGCTAACCCACGTAACTATGCTACCAACAAGGGTAACCGTAACGGACATATCATTCGTTGGGCTGAAAAAGGTAACGACCATACAGCTACCAGCTTTAACTGGGATATCTACCTATTTGCAGCGCCAAATGATTTAACCGCAGAAAATTTGTCTGGTTTAAATGCCAATAACGATTTGTCTTCACCAGATGGCTTATACTTCGACCCACGTGGCGTATTATGGATTCAAACCGATGACGGTGCTTACACTAGCAGAACCAACTGTATGCTACTAGCTGCGTTGCCAGGTAAAGTCAATGATGGTAAAGAAGTAACCACATCAGCGGGTATCAAAACCCGCGTTGGTATGCAAGCTACAGAACAAAATATCAAACGTTTCTTTGTGGGTCCAAAAGGTTGTGAAGTAACGGGTATCACCTTAACGCCAGACTTTAAAACACTCTTCATCAATATCCAACATCCAGGCGAAGATCAACCAGGGGTCACATGGGGCGCGATTACTGGTGGTACTACACCACGTTCAGCGACGGTGATGATTACCAAAAAAGACGGCGGTGTGATTTTAGGTGAGTCATTAACATAAGTTAAACACGCAACAAAGTTATCAAAAACCCTTGAACAGTGATTCAAGGGTTTTTTTATAAAATAACCTTTTATCTTTTAAAGGTATAAAAAAAATGCTATGATTTTGCCATTTTTATGGTGATTGTTTTTCCAAATAATCGGTCTTTTATGATGGGATAATCCCAATGAATATATCGATTGAATAAGGATTTTGTAATGAGTGAGCCAACGATGCAAAAACCGCGCGTGCTGATGATGGCAGCAGGCACGGGTGGGCATGTGTTTCCCGCGATTGCGGTGGCTCAAGCGTTACAACAATCAGGTGCCCAAGTGCATTGGCTTGGCACCCTAGTCGGTATGGAAAATGAGTTGCTACAACATTACGACTTTACCTACCATGCCATCAATATGCAGGGATTGCGCGGTAACGGTATCAAACGCTTATTTAAAGCCCCGTCAACCTTACTTAAAGCAACATTAGCGGCTATCAAAATCATCAAAACCAATAAAATCGACATCGTGGTAGGCTTTGGTGGTTATGTGACCGCACCTGGCGGATTGGCCGCCAAATTTTGTAAAATACCAATTTTGATTCATGAACAAAATGCCATCGCAGGCATGAGTAATAACTATCTATCTAAGCTTGCTAATCAAGTGTTAGAAGCCTTCCCAAATACCTTTACCGAACTACCTTCTAATAAAGTAATGACAGTGGGCAACCCAGTACGTGAGGCTATCGTACAGGTACCGCCACCAAAAGCCCGTATTGATGTCAATGATACCAGTCCTTTAAAGCTATTGGTGATTGGCGGTTCTTTGGGTGCTCAGGCACTAAATAACCATATCGCGCCCACGCTAAAAAAATTAGAAAGTATGCCAGATGCCAAGCCGTGGCAAGTGCGCCATCAATGTGGCAAAAACAACCAAGAGGCTACCCAAGCGGTATATCGCGAAGCACAACTCCAATCAACCCAATATGAGATTTTGCCATTTGTCAAAGATATGGCAGCAGCATACAGCTGGGCAGATGTGATAGTCTGCCGTGCTGGGGCGCTCACGGTCACAGAAGTTGCCACGGTTGGATTGCCTGCGGTATTTGTACCGCTGCCCCATGCGGTCGATGATCACCAAACGGCGAATGCCAAAACCCTATCACAACATGGCGCCGCGTTTTTAATGCCGCAAAAAGAATTAACGGCAGAGAGTTTAAGTGCTATTTTAGCCAAGCTCGACCGTCATCAAATTTTAGCGATGGCAGAAAAAGCGCGTGAATTTGCCAAACCCAATGCCACACAGCTGGCTGCCGATGCCATTTTATCCCAGTTAAAACCTTAATTATTTTCTACAATTTATAAGTCATTTATCATTGAGCCTGTCTATGTCAAAATCAGCCAAAACTGCCACTGCCCAATCTACTGAAAAACC
Source organism: Enhydrobacter sp. 8BJ (assembly GCA_902506225.1). GTDB lineage: Bacteria > Pseudomonadota > Gammaproteobacteria > Pseudomonadales > Moraxellaceae > Faucicola. Next base: position 689,180 of record LR733345.1, read on the forward strand.
TGAAAAAACCAACAGTGTCACCAAAAAAATTACCAAGCGCGTGGTCGAAATTCCAGAGATGCGCCGTATTCGCCACGTGCATTTTGTCGGTATTGGTGGGGCAGGGATGTGCGGCATTGCCGAAGTTGTCCATAATCATGGCTATATGGTTAGCGGTTCAGACATCAAACAAAGCCCAGTGACCGACCGTTTGACCCAAATGGGCATTCAAGTGTTTATCGGTCATGATTCCAAAAACATCAGTGAAGCCGATGTGGTCGTGGTGTCATCAGCCATTGATCATACCAATCCAGAAATCCAAGCCGCCTTGTCAGGACGTATTCCTGTGGTACGCCGCGCCGATATGTTAGGTGAGCTGATGCGTTACCGTCATGGTATTGCAGTAGCGGGTGCGCATGGCAAAACTACCACCACGAGTCTGCTTACCATGATTTTAACCGAAGCGGGTTTGGATCCTACTTATGTGATTGGTGGTAAACTTAACGCCTCAGGCAAAAACGCGTCATTAGGTCAAAGCCATTATTTGGTGGCGGAAGCGGATGAGTCAGATGCATCATTTTTATCGCTGCGTCCGATGGCAGCGATTGTCACCAATATCGACCAAGACCATATGGAAACCTATGGCGGCAGTTTTGACAAACTAAAAGCCGCGTATGTGCAGTTTTTACAAAATATGCCGTTTTATGGGTTGGCAGTATTGTGCGGTGATGACAAAGAGTTATACGGACTGATTGATAAAATCGCACGTCCTGTGTTGACTTATGGGTTAGAAAAACATAACGATGTGCAAGCTATTGATGTGGTGGCAGACGGCACCAAAACCCATTTTACCGTACTGCGTAAAGACCGTGAGCCACTGCCGATTACTTTGAACATTCCTGGTATTCATAATGTCTATAACGCCTTAGCGGCTATCACCATCTCCACCGATGAAGGTGTCAGTGATGAAGCCATTTGTCAAGCGGTCAAAAAATTTGCCGGCGTGGGCAGACGTTTTGAAAACAATGGTAACTACCCTGTCAAAGATGGCGCAGGCGATGTGCTATTGATTGACGACTATGGTCACCACCCAACCGAAGTGGCAATGACTATCAAAGCCGCTCGCCAAAGCTATCCTGATCGCCGCTTGGTGATGATTTTCCAGCCTCACCGTTTTACCCGTACCCGTGATTGCTTCGATGATTTTGTGGACGTGTTGTCACAAGTCGATGTGTTGATGCTACTCGATGTGTATAGCGCAGGTGAAGCCATGATTGAAGGCGCGGACAGTCGCAGTCTTGCCCGTACCATCCGCACCCGCGGACAAGTTGAGCCGATTATGCTGAACATCAATGACATGGATCAAATCCGTCAAGTGCTAGGTAGTATGTTAAAAGGCAATGATTTGCTGATTACCCAAGGGGCGGGTAATGTGGGTCAACTCTGTCTAGATTTGGCAAAAAACAATTTATTTCTAGCGGACAAATAACAGCTTGATTGAACAACCGCTTGATTGAACAACCATGCGGTAAGCGGTTAGGAGGCTTAAGCTATTGAAAAGCTGTTGTAGCTTGCCCATGCTGCCAGCAGGCGATTATTCTTTGGGTGAGCTAAAATAGCCAAGTCATAGCTAAGTCATACCCAAGCCATAGCCTAGAAATTTGGGTGAAATAATTATAGCAATGAATTAGGTTAATAAAAGATTAGGAATCAATATGTCAGAGCTTATCGATGTCAAACAATTTGGTAAAGTGGCGGTTGTCTGTGGCGGCTGGAGTGCTGAGCGTGAAGTGTCACTGACGAGTGGTAAAGCTGTGCTTGAGGCGCTACTAACTAAAGGCGTGGACGCCCATCACTTTGACCCCAAAGAAACAGATATTTCAAAACTGCGCGACTATGACCGCGTATTTAATGTGCTGCATGGCACTTTTGGCGAAGATGGTAGCTTGCAAGGGGTGCTAGACGGTTTTAATATTCCGTATACCGGTTGTGGCGTGTTAGCCTCTGCAATTGCCATGGATAAGTTTCGCAACCGCTTAGTTTGGCAAGCGTTAGATTTACCAAACGTACCTTATGTCGTGCTTGATGACAATACCGATTTTACCGCTATCGAACAGCAGCTAGGTTTACCACTGTTTGTCAAACCCGCCGCCGAAGGCAGTAGTGTCGGCGTCTTTAAAATTAAAGAAGCGGGCGAGCTTGCCAAGACCTACCCACAGCTCAAACAATACCACGGCGCTATTTTGGCAGAAAAAGCCATCACAGGGGGTGAGTATGCTTGCTCAATTCTCGGTGATGAAGTATTGCCCAGTATTCGCATCATCCCAACGACCGAGTTTTATGACTACGAAGCCAAATACAATCGTGATGATACCGTCTACCAATGCCCATCAGATTTGAGCGAGGCGCAAGAACAAACCATGCAACAAATCGCAAGAAAAGCGTTTGCCGCCATTGGGGGCAAAGGTTGGTCACGCGTGGATTTTTTACGAGATGACGAAGGCACGCTATATCTACTTGAACTCAATACGGTGCCAGGTATGACCAGTCATAGTCTGGTGCCGATGGCAGCAAAAGCGCGTGGTATAGATTTTGCGACACTATGCGTGCGTATCTTAGAACAAACGTTGAGCAATTAAGTCGTTTTCGTTTATATTTGTTTACAAAAAAAGTACTTGAATTGTCTAGAAGCGTATTATCTATTTACCATTCATTTCATTGAATTTGCTATGATATGCTTCTTGGCATAAATCCTTGTAATATTTTTAGTTATTTTGATTTTTGTTATTGAGATTTTAGTAATTAATAATTTTAGACCGAGTTATGATTGGTCAATATGGCAAATTCATTTGTGGCAACTGCTTCTCTAGATACTACGCTCCCCAATCGCTTTCATCAGCTGCTGCCAAAGTTGTTAATGCTTGGCGTTGTGTTATTGTTGCTGATATTAGCGGCTTTGGCGATTAATGTGTTCAACAAACTACCCAATGCCGCGATTAGTTTGCAGCATAAAGGGTTAAATACCCAGCAAACCCTGCAGCTTCAGCAATTATTGGGCGAAAAAGCAGACACAAATTTACTCAAAGCTGATTTGCAAAGCTATCTAGCAAAACTTGAGACGGTAGATTGGGTAGGGCAAGCCGATGTGCGCCGCGATTGGCAACAAGGTATTGTGGTCAATGTGGTACCGCGTCAAGCCGTTGCCAAGTTTGGTAGTGAACGTTTAGTCGATGCCAATGGCACGGTATTTAAGCCTGCCGATAGCAATGACTTAAATAACGCCAGCTTGATGCAGCTACAAGGCGATAGCCAAAATGCCGTTGTCATGATGCAGCAAATCAAGCAAGTTAGTGATTGGTTTATGCCACTGGGTATGAAAATTGAAGAAGTCATCGTAACGCCCAGAATGGCATGGTTATTTCGCTTTGATAACGGACTTCGGGTACTGGTTGATAATGACAATACGTCAGAAAAACTGTATCGACTGAGCATCATGTTACAAAATCAGCTTAAACCACAGCTCAAAACGCTGCAAACGGTGGATTTACGCTATAAAAATGGCATGGCAATTACCAAACGACCTGTGATACAGCAAGCAGGTGATACAACTGCCGTCAATAAATCGGCTGATACTAAACCGGTGACCGATGCCAACTCAATAACCGATTCGAAAACAAAAGCCCTAAAAACCCCAGCCATTAGGTGAAACATAATTTTGTAGTGTTCTATGAAAAAGCCAGATCTGATCGTCGTCGTCCACCTAAGTGCTACTGCTATTCATACTGTGATTGGTCAAATCCACAGTGCACAAGATATTCGTATTATCGGTCTATCTACCGTCAAAAACCATGATTTCGCGCAAGGTACCATTCGCCACCGCGAACGTCTAAAATCTGCTATCAAACAATCTATTCAAAACGCTGAAGACATGGCAAATTGCCGCGTAAACAGTGTTTGGCTTAGTTTTTCTACCCCAGATTTGCAAAGCGTCAATAGCGTGGGCGAAGTCAAAATCAAACACGATATCGTACAAGCCAAAGATGTGGTCGCCGCGCTAACCCAAGCCAAAACCAAACATCTTACAGATGATTTGTATTTGATGCATTATGCCCAGCAAGGTATTGCGTTAGATGGCAATGCTGAGATGATTGATGATGCGATTGGCATGCAAGCGAGTGACTTGATGGTGCTGTATCATCTGATGATGATGCCGGTCAAAGGTCGCCAAAATTTGCAGCAACTGCTGCAAGAATGTGATGTTAGTATTGACCAAATGCTATTTGATGCCGTATCTACCGCCGAATATGGTTTATTACCTGAAGAAAAATACCATGGCGTATGTCTGATTGATATTGGGGCATCGACGACCAGTATCTGTGTTTACCGTGAAGATAAGCTGATTTATACTCATTGCTTTGCCGAAGGCGGACATCACGCAACACTGGATATCTCTATGCTGCTAGATGTCACCATTGCTGAAGCAGAGAATATGAAAAAATCCCAAGCCAATGTCGATCGCCATGGGATTGACTCAAGCCAATTTTTTACCATCAAGCGTTCACAGCATGACGATGAAAAAACCATTAATATGCTTGAGCTCCTTGAAGTCACGGAAGCCCGCTATATCAGTATTTTAGGTCATATTAAAAAAGAGCTGGATAAAGAAGGACTAAGTGAGTTTTTACAACAAGGCTATGTGATCACGGGCGGTGGTGCTGAAATGCGTGGATTATTGCCATTAGCCAAAAAAATCTTTGCCAATAAAGTAAACAAGGTCAATCAACACTCAGCGATTTCTGCCTATACCCAATATGGTGATGATGACAAGCTTCGCACCATTGCGGCAATGATTGGTGAGCGTAAATACCAAACCGCGTTTGGCACACTGTTATATAGTCAAAGTGAGGCGTTTCATCATAGCGAGAAAAGCTCACCTGACTCTTTGCAAGTTAAGCCCATGCGAGAAAAACTCAAAACTGTGAATAAATTTTTTGGTAAATTTTTCTAAAAAAGAGATGTTTAGTATTTTAAGAGTGCTCATGTTATGATTGACTCTAAAATCCACTAATTGTGTAATGATTTAATTGATATTTAATTTAATATGTTTGCTATTTATGCTGCTCAAGCCTACTTGACAGCATACGGAGATTTTCAATTATGGAAGCGAAGTTTAGTATTGTACAAGATCACACTGATACATTTGCCGATTCAGCCCGTTTAACCGTTATCGGTGTCGGCGGTGGCGGTGGCAATGCCGTTGAAACCATGGTACAAAATGGTGTAAAAGGCATTACCTTTGTCTGTGCCAACACCGATAAACAAGCGCTTGACCGCCTGTCAGCGCCTAATAAAATCCAGCTCGGTATCAAAAATAACAACCGCGGCTTGGGGGCAGGTGCCAATCCAGAAGTAGGGCGTGAAGCAGCCGAGAGCGATGAAGAACAAATTCGCCAATTGCTAGAAAATTCTGACATGGTATTTATTACCGCGGGTATGGGCGGTGGTACAGGTACAGGCGCTGCGCCAGTCATCGCCAGACTTGCCAAAGAGTTGGGCGTTTTGACCGTTGCCGTGGTGACCATGCCATTTACCTTTGAAGGTGGCAGACGTAATAAAGTGGCTAGAGAAGGTATTGAGCAGCTTTCCAACTTTGTCGACTCCATCATCACTATCCCCAACGATAAATTGATGACAGTGTATGGCAAAATCTCTATGAAAGATGCCTTTAAAAAAGCCGATGAAGTCTTACTTCAAGCGGTGCAAGGTATCTCTAACATGATTTCAAAAGATGGTTTTATTAACATCGACTTTAACGATATTCGCACGGCAATGACCTCACGGGGTCATGCGATGATGGGTATCGGGAAAGGCAGTGGGGAAGACCGCGCTGAGATCGCTGCTGAAAAAGCCATCAAAAGCCCATTGCTTGACAACTTATTACTTAAAAATGCCAAAGGTCTATTGGTCAACGTAGTGGCTAGCTCAGACTTCAATTTTGAAGAGCAAGAGCGCATCACCCAAAAAGTGCATAGCTTGGTGGATATTGACGAAGCCAACATCTTCTACGGCGTGGTATTTGATGAAGACATGGGCGATGAAATCCAAGTAACAGTGGTGGCAACGGGTCTTACGCTAGATAATACCCCAAAGCACCCAGCTAGAGATTTTGTCTCAGATGCCTCTAGCACCCACAAAGTGGAAGCAGGCACGCATGAACCTGCGTATGCGGCACGCCGTGATATACCACAATCCATCCCTGCACCTCAGCCACCTGTACAGCAAACTATCGAGCCTGCGCCAGCACCGCAATCATCACAGCCACAACGCACAGGCAACAGTATTCAAGACTATCTACGTCGCCAGCAAAATCGCTAAGATACTGTATGATTTTTTAAAAGCCCCACAGCTTAATCGTTGTGGGGTTTTTTTATCACTGTAGCCAATCGTAAAGGTCGATAAAATCAATCAAGCATCACTATGATGTAGCAAGGGACAATGGTAGAATAGCCAAATGTAACAAATTATATCAACCTAGCTTTGGCTAAGGATGAATGCAATCTACTAGGGGGCATTATGCAGCAGCGTACTATTCAACAACCCATCAATCTTGAAGGCATCGGCTTACATAGTGGTAACCCTGTACACCTGCGCTTTTCTCCTGCACCCGTTGACTATGGGATTCAATTTTTACGTAGTGATGTGGCACAGGCAAAGCCAATTCCCGCTATCTATCATGCGGTAACCGATACCATGATGTCCTCAAATCTCACCAATGAGTTAGGTCAGCGCATTGGGACAGTCGAGCATTTGATGAGTGCAATCGCTGCGCTTCAAATTGATAATTTACAAATCGAAGTGTCAGCGCCTGAAATTCCAATCATGGATGGTAGTGCCATCGAATTTGTGCAAGTATTACAACAAGCGGGTATTGCCGAGCAAACGTCTGCCAAACGCTATATTCAGGTGTTGCAACCAATTGAGGTTCGCGTGGAGGATAAAGTTGCAGGCTTTCGTCCCTACGATAGATTTGTATTAGATTTTCAAATTGACTTTAATCACCCTGCGTTTAATGGCTCACATCAAAAGTTTAAATTGGATTTTAATGAAGGCAATTTTATCGAGCATATTGCCAAAGCGCGCACATTCGGCTTTTTAAAAGATATTGAATACCTAAAAAGCAATAACTTAGGGCTGGGGGGTAGTATGCAAAACGCCATTGTTTTAGATGATAGTGGCGTACTTAATCCTGAAGGGTTACGCTTTGACGATGAATTTGTACGCCATAAAGTACTAGATGCGATTGGTGACTTATACCTTGCAGGGCACCAAATTTTGGGTGAGTTTTACGCTTACAAGTCAGGTCATGCGCTCAATAATAAATTGTTACAGGCTTTATTTAGTGATGAAAATAACTATAAAGTTGTAACAAAAAATGACAATGTTAACTAGATTTATTTAAATTTATTAATTTTATTGTGTATTTTTATTAATCAAAAAATTTTACCTATTGTTTGGTTAGTAACATTTTTTCATCAACAAGTTATCATTTTATTACACTAAATAAAACTAACCAACCAACTTTAACATTTCATTTTTGGATATCTTTTTTTAGCCATTGGCTACTATAAGCGCAGTAAAAATAAAAAAAAAGATATCTTTATCTACGAGGATGATTGTAAATTTATTCCTATATCTTTACTTTCACTTGCATAAGCCATTAATCTATTGATAAATCTTGCGATATCAGCAACATAATTTACATAAAGTTACATTGTAAATTGGCTGCTTTAGTCTTTTATCAGTTTTTGTAACGCCGTTCTAAGTGGCTCGTTGTCCGTGACAAGGTCACATAGCTGTGTTATATTTCGCTTCGTATATTCGCTTAGCTCACAATTCTTTACATTGCTAACATTGTGATTACACTGTAAATCTGGCATTTGCGAGCCATTAAAAGGTTTGACAATCACCACGCGAAATCGTAACTGATTAAATTGATAAAAATTGTTATCGAACGCTTGTAGTGTTGACAGTAGGTGCTGCTGGTTGTAATTGAGGTGATTGGCAAGGGTATGACTATTTGTACTAACCACAAGTATAAACGATTCACAAGCAATTACTTGTAAGCTTGCTAAGACTTCCTCAGTCAATACGTTTTGCCAAGCACTGCGAACATCGTCCGTCAATTGCTGTAATTGATGCAGCTTTTTTTGAAACGGTAATTGATAGTTGGCAAGACGCTCAGTGCGAGAAGCAAGATGATTGGTTGGTTTTTTCATAGTCAATGAGCAGTGTGGTGGGTAGTTAAGCGACAAAAAATTTGATTTAGTCTTAGTATTGGGTCTTAGTGTAGGTGATTTTAAGACCAAATTATAGTGAATTAAATCTTGCCAATGCGTTCAAATGACATTGGCACAGGGTTTAATAGCATAAGGTTTAACAAAGGATAAAAGATGAAATTAGCTCTAATCGCATTGCCAGTTGTTGCTTTAACCACAATGAGTGTTGCACAAGCTCAAATTCTATCGATTACCAATGCCGGTAAAACCAGTCAAGTTATTGTTCGTGAAGATGATGGTGAAGATTATTATCTGCCTTCAGATGCCGTTAATGCCGCCATCAAAAATCTAAGCCAGCAAACCCAGCAAAAAGAAGACCGCCTCGCAAGTTTAGCACAAAAACTATCGACCCAGCCAACCACCATTATCAACATGCCTGCAATGGGCAGCTATGCGGGTAATGGCATGTTGGCGTTGCGCCCAATTACGTCATCTGCGCGCATGAGTTCAGGTTTCGGCTATCGTATCCACCCTGTCACTGGTAAATCACAGTTTCATAAAGGCATGGACTTTGCTGCTCCCATCGGCACCCCTATTTATGCCACAGGTAATGGTGTGGTGACTTTCTCAGGTTGGGGTACAGGGTATGGTCGTTATGTTGAAGTAGATCATGGCAACGGTACTGTCACGCGTTACGCACATACCTCTGCAAACTATGTTAACGTTGGCGATACGGTGTATGCAAACCAGCAAATCGCGGCGGTAGGCAACACGGGTCGTTCAACAGGCGCCCATCTACATTATGAAGTGCGCCAAAATGGTCAAGCTGTCAATCCGCAAACTTACTTAGCAATGGCGCCAGCGCGTTAATCGTGACAATATCTCGATATATAAAAAAACTGGCTTTAAGCCAGTTTTTTATTTTTCGCTGTGCTATGGTTTAAAACGGTTTAAAACCATCATAATTTAGGTGTTTATCCAGTGTGCCTTGTTATGAAAGTCCGCTGGGTGTGCATGCTGTATGGCCCAATAACTCATTTCATCGACTGTTGGAGCTAAGCTATTTGCTAATCCATTGTATGACGGTTGCTGAATCACACGCGTTGGATTTAGCGCATAATTACCATTTGCATCAACCAACTTGTCCAATGCTGATTTGGCAAATGTCATACCGACACGAAAAGTACTAACGCTAAACGCATATTGCTGTTCTACCGCTCGTACATGGGTGAGGAGTAATGAACTTGCAGAACACCAAAAAACAAGCGGAAGCTCGCTATCTTGTGTAACGGCTTGGCTAAAAAAATTGATATCCTCACCATAAGTCAGCGCTTTGATAGGCAAGCGCCGAGGGGGTAATGCATTCGGTGTCCGATAACTGTCAAAATAATAAAGATTAAACTCACCATTGGTCGCCAAATTGACCTCAAGATACGGGCTATCCGCTTGGCTATCTTTGGCAATAAAACACTCAAAACAATCTGCTTGCCATAAATAATCTTGGCGCATCACATGTTCAAGTGCCAATGGGCTAAATGTCGGAAAATTTGCCCATAGACCAGCTTGTAGAGCGGTTTGACTATCAGTAATCTTAGGATGGGTAGCATCAAATAAGAGCGTTAAAAATTTACTATCAGCGACCACATGGACTAAGAGCTGGTAGTCCAGTATTGCCGATACGGTGAATGGTTCAACCGCGCTCGTCAGTGCAAATGTCTCACCCTGTAACGCGTCCATTGTAGCCTTAGCCAAAACGTGCCAAGTTTGATAACTTAGGATTGGCGTCCAGATTGCGACGTAATAATAATACCATACGCCCGATACTGGTGACCAAAATCGCATCAGTGGCTTCAACAATCGCATTTGCCACAGCGTCACGATCTGCTTTGCTACCGGCTGGGATTTTTACTTTAATCAGCTCATGATCGGTCAGTGCGCGCCCAATTTCTTCAATAACGGTTGGGGTAACGCCTTGACCCCCAATCATTACCACAGGGTTCAGCTGGTGACCGATGCCTTTTAAATGTTTGATATCCGCATTTGATAAGCTTGAATTTGCCATAACTGTCAATTGACCTATAAAAAAATTAGCTAGCATTATACCATATTAATCATTTTGCCTAATAAATTATGGGCAATACATAGGCAAAAACACATAGGCAAAACGCTGCCATGACTTATCAATCTACAAAAATCACTGGATTAAAAAAAATCAATAGCCAATCCATGAGTTAACACAAGCTAACTGGGTGAAATATGCTAAAATAACAGCCTTAACCCTTGAGATTGTCAAAATTTACCAATGGTCATTCTAGGATGGCTTTGGGTTTTTTAGCCAAATCCCAAGTGAAGAATTTTTAAACTATATATAAAGGGTAGTTTGTAGAGAATTATGGCAACGCGTATTACCAACAAAAAATTGTCTAAAAGTAGCCGTGCGTGGATGAAAGAGCACATTGACGACCACTATGTCAAACTCGCCCAGCGCGATGGCTATCGGGCAAGAGCAGCTTACAAATTGCTAGAAATCAACGAAAAACTGCAGCTGATCAAAAAAGGCATGACGGTGGTCGATTTGGGTTCTGCTCCAGGCAGCTGGTCGCAAGTTGCTGGCAAACTAGTCGGTGACAATGGCAAGCTCATTGCCTCAGACATCTTGCCGATGGATACGCTAGAGAATGTGACCTTTATCCAAGGTGATTTTCGTGAGCAAGAAGTCTTTGACAAAATTATGGCAGAAGTCGCCGATAAAAAAGTGGAAGTGGTGCTATCTGATATGGCGCCCAATACCTCTGGTTTTACCGCAGTCGATCAGCCACGCATAATTTATTTGTGTGAACTTGCCATGGACTTTGCCGAGCAAGTGCTCCCTGAAGGTGGTACCTTAGTGATTAAGGTATTCCAAGGCGAAGGCTCTGACGCCTTACGAAAAAATATGCAGCAGCGTTTTAGTAAAGTGCGCAGTATCAAGCCTGCAGCGTCACGCGCACGCTCAAAAGAAATGTATTGGATTGCTACCAAATAAGGTAATTTGCTTCAGTCTATCAATGAAGTTGACTGGATAAAAATTGGTAATATGTTTTTACTAGAAAATAACAGAGAATTCGCTTGATAATGTTAAGGTAAATCCATATATCATGCTATATTGAAAGATTAATGTAACGTCCATTTTTGGTGAAAAATCTACCTATCTTTGGTAAACATTTTGATTTAACCCCACTTTTTAATCAACCCCCTAACGCGAAGGATGAAAAACAACGTGAGCGACATGGTAAAAAATACCTTATTGTGGTTAGTTGTGATAGGGGTATTAGTGCTAGTCTTTAGCAATTTTGATACCCGCAATGAACCTGATAAGCTCAATTACTCCCAATTTGTCACTGCGGTGGCAACTGACCAGGTCAAAAGTGTCAAAATTGACGGTGAGCAAATTTCTGGCGAAAAGAAAAACGGCTCAACCTTTGAGACAGTGCGTCCGGCGGTCACTGACACTGAGCTAATGCCAAAGCTTATCAAGCATAATGTTGAAGTTCAAGGCGCCACCCCTGAACGTCAAGGCGTGATGATGCAATTACTGATTGCAAGCTTCCCAGTGCTATTGATTATTGGTTTGTTCTTGTTCATCATGCGTAACATGAGCGGTGGTGGTGCAGGCGGTGGTCGCGGCATGGGTCCGATGAGTTTTGGTAAATCTAAAGCCAAAATGTTATCAGAAGACCAAATCAAAGTGACATTTGCAGATGTGGCAGGGTGTGATGAAGCCAAGCAAGAGGTGACGGAAATTGTCGACTTTTTACGTGACCCAGAGAAATTTACCAAACTTGGCGCAACTATTCCACGTGGTGTGTTGATGGTAGGTCCGCCTGGTACTGGTAAAACTTTGCTTGCCAAAGCAATTGCAGGCGAAGCCAAAGTACCATTTTTCTCGATTTCAGGTTCTGACTTTGTTGAGATGTTTGTGGGTGTCGGTGCAAGCCGGGTTCGTGATATGTTTGAACAAGCCAAAAAAAATGCCCCTTGTATTATCTTTATTGACGAGATTGATGCTGTCGGTCGTCATCGCGGCGCAGGTATGGGCGGTGGTCATGATGAACGTGAACAAACTTTAAACCAGTTATTGGTTGAGATGGATGGTTTTGAAGGCAATGATGGGGTGATCGTGATTGCTGCAACCAACCGCGTCGATGTACTCGATAAAGCATTGTTGCGTCCAGGGCGTTTCGATCGTCAAGTGCAAGTTGGATTGCCTGATATCAAAGGTCGTGAGCAAATTCTTCGTGTTCACATGAAAAAATTGCCATCAACGATTGGCGTCGATATTCGTTCATTGGCACGTGGTACGCCAGGTTTCAGTGGTGCGCAATTAGCGAATTTGGTGAATGAGGCGGCGCTATTTGCTGCACGTAACAACAAAGCGTCAGTTGATATGAACGACTTTGAAGAAGCCAAAGACAAGCTGTATATGGGTCCGGAACGTAAATCGATGGTACTGCGTGAAGAAGAGCGTCGTGCAACGGCTTACCATGAAGCAGGGCATGCCTTAGTGGCTGAAATGTTACCGGGTACCGACCCTGTCCATAAGGTCACTATTATGCCGCGTGGCTGGGCGTTGGGTGTCACTTGGCAATTGCCAGAGCATGATCAGACTAGCGTTTATAAATCAAAAATGCTAAATGACATTGCGATTTTGTTTGGTGGTCGTATCGCTGAAGAAGTGTTTATCAATCAGCAATCGACTGGCGCGTCAAATGACTTTGAACGTGCTACCAAAATGGCACGTGCGATGGTTACCAAATACGGTATGTCAGATGCCATGGGTGTAATGGTGTATGAAGAAGATGAAAATCAAGGTTACTTTGGTGCCTCATCTCGTACTATCTCAGAAGCGACCCAGCAAAAAGTGGATGATGAAGTTCGTCGTATCCTAGAAGCGCAGTATGATATCGCACGTGCATTAATTGAAGGTAATGCGGACAAAATGCATGCCATGGTCGATGCGTTAATGAAATGGGAAACTATTGACCGTGACCAATTGCAAGACATTATGGCAGGTATCCCACCACGCGAGCCTAAAGTTTATCAAGAGCCTGTTAGAGTAAATTTTGATAAACCAAGTAATCCACCCTCAAGTGGTTCGGGCTTAACCCCGCCGCCGTTACCTGCAATGTAAATTATCCATGATATGAGTTACCCAAAAACCGCTACCAACTTGATAGCGGTTTTTTTGTTTTTCACTTAAAATAGTAAAAAATTTTAGCCATCATTGTGGACATCATGCAGTTACAGCCCATTCCCAACTTTGCCATTCATTATCATAATCAAACGCTCGATTTATCTTATCCTCATATCATGGGTATTTTAAATGTAACCCCAGACTCATTTTCTGATGGCGGTCGATATAATCATATTGACCAAGGTTTGCGTCATACTGAGCAGATGATCAAAGACGGGGCGACGATTATTGATGTAGGGGGTGAGTCTACTCGCCCAAATGCTAGTCCCGTGAGTGAGCAAGAAGAAATTGACCGCGTTATTAAAGTGGTTGAAGCGATTGATCATAACTTTGATGAGCAAGTCTGGGTGTCGGTTGATACCAGTAGCCCGACCGTGATGACACTCGCCAGTCAAGTCGGCGCCAAAATTTGGAATGATGTCCGAGCATTGACGCGCCCCGATGCCATTGCTACCGCTGCCAAACTTGATATACCTGTCATGCTCATGCACATGCGTGGTGAGCCAACGACCATGAATCAGCTCGATGATTATCAAGACTTATATACCGATGTTATTACCGAGTTACAGCAGCGCATTGATGAGGTTATGGCGGGTGGGGTCAGGCGTGACAATCTTATCATTGACCCAGGGTTTGGCTTTGCCAAAAACGCCCAGCAAAATCTGGCATGGCTGAATGAATTTTATCGGTTGCATAGGTTTAACTTACCTGTCATGGTGGCATTATCCCGTAAACGCTTTGTTGGGGAAGTCCTCAAGTCAGCCAATCTACCCCATGACCCTACCGACAGAGATGTTGCTAGTATGGTTGCAGGGCTATTTGCTGTGCAACAAGGGGCGTGTATATTGCGCACCCATAACGTCGCAGCGACGAAAGCAGGGCTTGCGATGTGGCAAGCGACCCAACAGGCAAAAGCTTCATAAAAATTTATAAATTACATAAATTTAACGCGCAACAACAAGGATTTATCATGAGTGACAACCAGCCAGAACCTACATTAGAGCAGCGCAAAGTTATCTATCGTGCCAGACGCGGGCTAAAAGAACTCGATTATTATTTTGACCCGTATGTGAGAGCGCACTATCTACAAGCCGACTCACAAGAGCAGCAAATTTTTGCAGAATTGGTGAAAGAAGAAGATCCTGATTTGCTGGACTGGTTTTTACACAATCACCCGACCAAGCCAGAATTTGCTGATTTGATAGCCAAGCTCAAATCATTAAAAGCTTCTTCTTAATGGACTAAGATGAACGAGCGCTACTTATCGCGTCATAACACTTCATTTATTGACATTGATGCCACGCTCAAACCCAGTGTGGATAAAAAACTGCTTTGGGGAGCTTGTTTATGGGTGGTTGTTGGCATTTTGGCACTCGTACCTTTGGCGCTTACCTACAAACTTTTGCTAGGTATGGTCGCTATAGCCAGTCTTTGGTTCGGGCAAATATCCAGTTGTCACTTATTGGCTATTTCATCGTTACACGCCAAACCGCAAACTAACAATCAAACCTTACCCTATGACAACTTTGATTTTTTAATCTGGCAGATCCAGTGGGTACGTGGGGTTGTCAAAGTACCTAGACATCATAAGCAAGCGGTGTGGCAGGCAAATTTGTTGGGCATCGCTGATATGGGGTGCTTGGTGATTTTAACGTTTGAGTTAATAGAATCAGCGCCAACTAAAATCAGCGTAACTATTTGGCAAGACCAAGTGGACCGCGATACATGGCGGCAATTTAAGGTGCTAGCGAACACAGTAGGGCAATAACAAAAATGGTATATAAGTTATATTCAATATTGCTACAATTAAATCAACCAAGTGTTGAGGCAGATGCCTAACACAATTGGCGTGCGTCAGCGCGGTATCATTGGTGATATACAATAATCATTGAAAAAGATAAATAAAAGGGAATGACCATGGGTTTATTAACAAGTCTAGTAACACAAGTGGCGCAAAGTGCCATTCAAAGCAAAATGAGCCAAAGCAAAATGGGCGGTCAAAGCCAAGCGGATATGGGCGGCCTAGGGAATATTTTTAGTAATGTTTTAGGCGGCGGGGTGCAGCAGCCACAAATGCAGTCAAATGGTTTTGGGTTGGATGATATCATCGGTATGGCAATGAACCAAAATCAAGGCATGTCGCAAATGTCTCAGGGTGGCGTGCTAGGACAAGTGCTAGGTAGCGTGCTAGGTAGTGGCATGGGCGGTGGTCTAGGTAGTGGCATGGGCAATAACGTGGGTATGAACCAATTTCCACAAAGTCAAAGTGGCTTTGGTGGTAAAGGTATGTTAATGGCGGCTTTATTGCCAATCGCGTTGATGTTTATCCAGCGAAATGGCGGTCTATCAGGCGCTTTTAATAAAATCCAAAATATGGGATTTGGTCATCAAGCCAATTCCTGGATGAGTGCGGACCAATCAAACCAACCGCTGGATCCCAATGATATCAATCAGCTATTTGATAATGATGAGTTGGCGCAAGTTGCAGCACAAACGGGCGTGGATCAAAGTGAAGTACGTCAAGGTATGGCGGAGCTTTTGCCACAGTTATTTGATAGCTTAACGCCAAATGGCGACACCCGAACCGAACCTGAAGCCAATGACGAAATTAGTGAAATTTTATCGCAACTTTCACAATTTAAGCGCTAAGAGCGATTAAAAGTGAATTTAAATAGCATGACTACGAACCGCCATTTCAATTGAACTGGCGGTTTATTTACGATTATAAAATCTTGATGATAGGGCGATGATTTGCTCTTAGCCAATAATCATGAAATACCCAAAATAACTTACGATAATTGATAGGTAATTGGTTATGATAAAGATAAATATTATGATGAGAATGGATAGCGATATGTGCTGGTGTGGAACGATTAGTTATACATCTATTCACGAATTTAATTTCCAGCCATTTTAATGTTTGTTTGTGATTGCCAGATACGATTATTAGGCTAACTGGGTTTAACTCACAATAAAATGGGTCATGTGCATTACGGTAAAAAAGCGTTAATCGTTGTTCTTTTATTTCTCGATAGATACCAAAAATAAGTAAAAATATAAGGAAAATTAATGATATAAAAAATATAGTCTCTGTGTCTGGAATAAAAATTGCCACAGCAAACATCAGCGAAAAGATGACTATCATCACAGTAAGGATGATAACATTAAACGTGATAAAAGAGCGTTTTAACGTAATTTTGATGATAGGTAAATCATCACGATTTTTGGCGGTTTTAATCGTTGTTAAAATTTCAGTCAAGTCTTTGCTATTTTTACCAATATTAATCAAAATTTAAAATCCGTCAAATCGACTTGTTTACCCGTCCAAAGTGCAAAACTTAATGCCCCTTGATTGACCAGCATTCCCAAGCCGTCCGAGGTTTTGGCATTTTTCGCCTTAAAAAAGTCCAAAAACGCCGAGGGTTTGCCATACATCATGTCATAGGCAAAATCGACCGTCATATCCTTGGCAAACGGCAATGTGTCACCGCTTAGACCTATCGACGTTGCATTGATAATCACCTCAATATCGTTGGGCAAATCCGTCAAACTTGAAAAGGTGAGCTTATCGGTATCAAATAATCGGGTTAAATTCTTTGCTTTTTCTACTGTGCGATTGGCAATATGCAGCGATTTTACTTGCGCATCTAGCAACGGCAAAATCGCGCCACGAGTCGCCCCACCTGCCCCCAAAATAGCCACGTTTGCGTCTTTTAACCTGACGCCTTGCGACAATAAATCTGCCACCAAACCGCGACCATCGGTATTGTCGCCATACAGTTTGCCGGCTTTGATGGCAAGGGTATTGACTGCACCTGCCAAGCGCGCGTATTCAGATAGTTGACCGCGCTGCTGGCACAGCGCAAATGCCATCTCTTTAAAAGGTACGGTCACATTTGCCCCTGTGCCACCACCTGCAAAAAATGCTTCGATGACCGCGGTAAAGCTGTCGACATCGTTGGGACAATATTGGCGTTGGTAAGACAAGGTGATGCCCGTTTGTTGGGCAAAGGCTTGGTGCAAATCAGGCGATTTGCTATGGGCAATCGGATTGCCGATTACCATGCAATGATAACGGACATTTGAATCAGGAACTGATGACATGAGAAAACCTATAATACGATGAGCAAAATTAGCAATCCCCCTCACTTTACAATAACTGTGGCTACTATATCAATGCTGGGTTTTGATTGGCTAGGTTTTGATTGGGTGGGTGTAAAGCGCAGCATTTCATCGATTTGGCTAAAAATAACAACAAAAGCGTACTGTTAACCGCCACCAATGCCTTGTTACAATGCGCTATTCACACCAACCCGTTATATACTACACAATGAAGCTCATTGCCCGCAAACCGCTTTTTTTATCGCGTCAAAACCGCTCAGAAAATCCGATAGACGCTACCCAAAATAAACCCACTTGGCCAAAAAATCTTGGCTGGGGGTGGGTTATCTTAGCACTCACCTTAACTGGCTGTGATAAGGTCAAACAAATCGCCTCACAACGCAATGCCAGTGTGACCGCTAGCACTACCGCATCGACCACAGCCGCCAATCCGTCTATCAACCCTAACTCGCAGCCAACGCCTGTGGTCTATCCCATCAATGATTGGCAGCAACAAACGCTGGCAAACAAAGTCAGTATCCACGATACCGAAGCCATGACGTTACTGTTAGGTCAACCCATCACCATTGATAAGAAAAGTTTGGACTATCGAAGCAATGTGGCAAGTAAATATAGTTTTGCCAAAACCGGTGAGCCGTATTTTGATTTGCTTGATTCGCCTATGTATATCGAGTTACAGTGGTATCATGCCAGTGCCTATGACAATGCCAGCGTTAAAAACATCAGTATCCAGCATGCCAAAACAGCGTTTCAGCTGACCCAACATTGGTTTGGGCAAGATGGCTCAGACATTGTTGCCCACATGGTACAAGGACAGCCGATTAAAAATGCCAGCTACCACGGAATTTTGGTAGAATTAGCACGCTGTGACAATTATCATTGTGATTTGGTGGTCAGAAAACCCACTGTCACCGCCAAAACTGCTAAAAAAAGCGGCTAATTGATGCGGCTTTCACTGTCATACAGTCCAACTATTAATTTAATCAAGTAGCCAAATAACCATGTGGTATTCATTATCTGATGCTCAGTATGCCAAGCAAACGCCAATCACCGCTATCGATATTGACTCACGTGTCATAGCGTATGGCGATGGGTTCTTTACCACCATGGCGGTGGTGGCAGGACAAATCAATTGGCTGAGTTTCCACTTAGATAGAATTGACGAGAGTGCCCAGGCGTTACAACTCAATTTAACCAACGCTGATTTAGATGCCGCCAATTTAGAATCCCCCAATCATACTATCCGCGCATACTTTAATAGCCAGTTAGCCAATTTTGCTAAAATCCTCAATCACGGTATGCTCAAGCTAATAGTCTGCCGAAGAAACCAACCTATCAAAGGCTATGGATTTTGCAACTCTGAATTTGACGCTTTTATTAAGCTTATGCCCACGGATAAGCCATTAGCACAGCAAGCCAATCAAGTCATCATCCAACCTGCCGCTACCGCCATCTGTCTTACGCAGCAAATTGCGTGTCTACCCAAACCCTTGGTAGGGCTTAAGCTACTAAACGCCCAAGATAAAGTGATGGCAAGTCACGAGCTGTGGCAGCATCAAACTCAAGATGCGCAAATGATTGATGGGTTGGTACAAGATGTGATGGGGCATTGGGTAGAAGGCACTTTTTGCAATGTGTTTTATCAGCTTAATCATGAAAACGTGTGGTACACACCGCCCATCAACCGCTCAGGGGTAAAAGGGGTGATGCGGCAGGTGTTATTGGCTAAGTTTGCCGAGTCCGATAGGGCGCATAAGGAGCGGTATTTAGCCAGCGAGGAGTTATCCAATATCACAAGCTTGTTCTTTTGCAATGCTGTACGGGGGATTTTGCCCATTCAAGCATTGATGCTACCCAATGGGCAGTCAACCGTACTTGATTTGACCCCAATCTATGCGCAAAAATTAACTTAAATCGTGTTGCTGGTAACTAAAAAAAATTGCTATTTTTGTCATTAATTGTTAAATTCTCGCTTATTGAGTCAATATAAGCTTTCTCTATGAACGACCAATCTGATAATAATATGTCTAGTAACTCAGACGGTTCTGAGCATCATCCTACTCAGCACAGTGACACCCCTCACACCGCGGATATTCCAGATTCTCAATTGCAGGACAATCATAGCAAAGATAAGGGTATCGATGACAAGGATATCACGGATAAGGATGACGAAGACTCGCATAGCAAAAACGTCAATGGCAATGATGCTTGTCTGATTAATCGTTCAACGCGAGAATTCAATGACCACATCACCGGTAGAAACAAAAAAAATAAATACCGTCTACTGGGACTGCTTGGGTTTATTGTATTGGTGCTGGGCTGGTTGTTATTTGCTTGGTACAACACCCTATATGGCACTATCACCCAACCAAAGCAGATGGTGACCATCAATAAAGGTCAAACCTACTATGCACTGGTAGACGACTGGGATAAAAAGAAAAAGCTGTTCGTTGCGCCACTTGCCAAACTATATATCAAAATGACGGTGGATAAACCGCTTCATTCAGGCGTGTATCAACTGCCTGAAAATCCAAGTTTTGCCAATTATTTAGCCATGCTACAACAAGGTGAGAAAGTCGCTTTTATTAAAGTCCAAATCATTGAAGGCAAAACAGCCAAAGATTTATATCAACATTTGACGGACAATAAAGGGATTAAAAACGAAGTTATCCATGGTAGCAAAGTTGATGTTGATAAACTTGGGCTCAATATCCCTGCTGACTATCACCCGAATGGCAACCTTGAAGGTTGGTTCTCACCGGATACCTATTATTTTAATGAAGGCAGTAGCGATAAAAAAGTGCTAACGGATTTATTTACCCGTCAACACACGGCACTGATGGAAAACTGGAACAATCGCCAAGCCAATCTGCCGTATAAGACACCGTATGAAGCGCTGATTATGGCATCGATTATTGAAAAAGAAACCAGTGTCGAAAGCGAGCGGGGTGAAGTGGCAGGCGTGTTCGTTAATCGTCTGAAGAAAAACATGCGCCTGCAAACCGATCCGACCGTGATTTATGGCATGGGCGATCGTTACGATGGTAATATTCGCAAATCTGACCTTGAAGAAAAAACCGCTTATAACACCTATCAAATTGACGGCTTACCACCGACACCGATTGCCTTGCCAAGTATTGCATCGATTAAAGCGGCACTTCACCCAAATCAAACCGATTCGCTATATTTTGTGGCAACGGGCAATGGCGGTCATAAATTTACCAGTAATTTAGAAGACCATAACCAAGCGGTGCAAGATTATCTGCGGGTGATGCGTGAAAAACGCGCCAGCCAAAACAGCCAATTAGGTCAGTAAAAAACGATACCCATGCAAACAGCTGCGAAAGCCCCCATTAGCGAAAAATTTATCTCATTTGAAGGTACCGAAGGGGTGGGCAAGTCCACCTTGATTGCCAATGTGGCAGCGCATTTGACCGCGCAAGGCATCGACTTTATCCAGACCCGTGAACCGGGCGGCAGTCCGTTTGCTGAGAAGTTACGCGCCATGTTACTTGACCCAGCAACGACCATGACAGAGGACAGTGAACTGCTATTGATGTTTGCGGCGCGTGCCGATCATGTGGCGCAAGTGATTGTGCCAGCGCTCGCTCAGGGTCAATGGGTGCTGTGCGACCGCTTTATCGATTCCACCATTGCCTATCAAGGGTTTGGGCGCAAACAGGGCGATAGGGCAGAACTTAGCAAAATTGAATTACTGATTAGGCAGTTTGTGGCAAAAATGCCAGATATGACCATTTGGTTAGATTTACCGGTGACAGAAGGGATGAGCCGTGCCAAAAATCGCGGCAAACTAGACCGTTTTGAGCAAAATCAGATAGCGTTTTTTGAGCGGGTACATCAAGGATTTGCTTATCAAGCAGCGCAGCAACCGCAGCGCGTCAAACGCATTGATGCGCAGGGTACTCCTGATGAAGTGTTAGCAAAAGTGCTAACGCAGCTGGGTATTTAATGTCGTTATTTAGTATTATTACTTAGTGTTATAAAGCTTTTAGAATTATTATAAAAAAAGGGAATGATAAACATTCCCTCTTTTATTTAACTCATACTATGGCATAGATGGGGTTAAAATCACGTCTGCTGCCACTGGCAAAGTTTGTGGAAAGTCTTTGTTGTAATGCAGTCCGCGCGATTCGTGGCGACGTAGCGCCGAGCGGACAATGAGCTCAGAGACTAGTAGCAAATTACGCAATTCAATCAGATTTTTACTGACCACAAAGTTGGCGTAGTAATCATTTACTTCTTGTTTTAACAACAAAATGCGGTTGAGTGCGCGATGCAGGCGTTTATCCGAGCGCACAATACCAACGTAGTGCCACATGCTTTGGCGCAGCTCATCCCAGTTTTGCAGCACGATGACTTCTTCGTCGGGGTCGGTTACATCTTGGCTGTCCCAATCAGGGATAGTAGGAATGGGGGGAACGCGATTTTCTGCAAATGCAGCGGCAATATGCCGCGCTGCACTCATCCCATACACAAAACATTCTAACAGCGAGTTACTCGCCATGCGATTGGCACCATGCAGACCCGTAAAGGACGTTTCGCCCATGGCATATAGATTAAACACGTCGGTTTGGGCGTTTTCATTGACCATCACCCCACCACAGGTGTAGTGAGCGGCGGGTACTACAGGGATTTTATCTTGGGTCATGTCAATGCCGAGCTCTAGTAGCCGCTCATATAGCATAGGGAAATGACCTTTAATAAAGGCTGGTTCTTGATGCGTAATATCTAACCAAACATGACGTATTCCCAAACGCTTCATCTCAAAGTCGATGGCGCGAGCCACGATATCACGTGGCGCCAGCTCACCCCGTTCATCGAAACGAAGCATAAAGCGCTCACCTTCTGGGTGTTCTTTGGTTGCTGGCAGGCGCAGGTAGGCACCTTCACCGCGCATGGCTTCAGTGATTAAAAACGAACGCGCTTCTGGATGATAGAGACAAGTAGGATGAAACTGATTAAATTCCAAATTCGCAACGCGGCAACCTGCGCGCCATGCCATCGCGATACCATCGCCCGTGGCAATATCTGGGTTGGATGTATACAAATACGCTTTTGATGCCCCGCCGCACGCTAAGGCGATAAAGGGCGCGGTAAAGGTGATAACTTGATTGGTGTTCAAATCAAGGGCATATAGCCCCACGGCACGATTGGGCTCGGTAATTGGACTGTAGTTGTGTTTGCTAAGTTTATGGGTGGTGATGACATCAATGGCAGCAACATACTCAAACAGTTTGACATTCTGACATTGTTTGACACGTTTGGCTAACGAGGTAGAAATGGCCACCCCAGTGGCATCTGCCGCATGGATAATACGACGTTTGCTATGACCGCCTTCACGGGTCAGGTGCAAGGTTTCGTTTTCATCCAAGGTAAATTTGACACCTTGTTTGAGCAAAAACTCCACCGCTTCTCGGCTATGCTCTACTGTAAAACGCACCGCATCTTCATGACAAAGACCCGCCCCTGCAATCAAGGTATCATCGACATGCTCATCAACCGAATCGTCATCCGATAGTACCGCTGCCACGCCGCCTTGGGCATAAAAAGTGCTGGCTTCAGTGAGCTTGTCTTTTGCCAAAACCGCAATCGATAGATGGCTTGGCAAGGATAAAGCTAACGATAAACCTGCACCGCCACTGCCGACAATCACCACATCAAATGCGTGGCGATGGTTAGCCTGTGCTTGCGGCTGGAGAGTTTCTTTGATAGGGGAGTTTGACACATTAACGCTTGCTGTCATAACGCTGACGTCCTTCAAATTAATGAGTTAAAGAGCCAAAAAATCTAAGCAAGCGCTGAGCAAATTGGGTCACCGTGCTACATTTAAAAGGCTGTGTTTAAAAGCTATGGTTAAAAAGCTATGTGAAAATAAAACTATCATATCAGCTTTTATAAATGATGGCGGATTTTTTCTATGGGTTGTTTAAGTAGCAAGCCCATCCAAATCGCCAATGTTGACGGTTAAATAGGGTGCGATGTAGAAAAAGCGCTCGTCTTTGTTTTGCCGTCGCTACCAGACAAAGAATCTAAAATGCAAAGTTAGGCATTTTTGGATGAGTTAAATACAAAAAATTCGCCTAGCGGTTCATCCATTTTTTGCGATATGATGACAGTTTAAATTGTCATATCTATGATTGCCATTTATAATGGGCGCTTTTTTTATACGTACTTGTCATGCAAATTATTGATTATTCAGTAGATTTAGGTAACGCTTTATATGGGTGGTAGCACGATTGGCAGTTGGTTAGGTCATCTTGGCGCGCTCATTGCCGTTTTGGTAATCCTATGGTCGTGCCTAAAAACTGTGCAACTTAAAGCGCGAACAGATAATCTGCAAATCCTGCTGCAACTGGTCAGTTTCTACGCGCGCTATTGGTTTGTGTGGTTGTTGCTGTGGGCAAACGTGCAACTGCTGTATGACAACCAAATCATCTACTGGCTGCTTATCGCGTTATCGCTGTTGTATATCTATATGAGCTGGGTTGAGCCCAATCGGCTGCGCGTTTCACGCTTTTCGATCAATTTGACCGTATCTGCGACCTATCAACCTGCGACCTATCAGCCTGCGAACCATGTTTCACTGGCTGCGTCATCGTCACAACCTATCAAACGACAAGCTGCAAAAATTGCGATACTGAGTGATATCCACATCGGTATATTTTCTAACCCGCATCAGTTAGCGCGTTTGGTAAAATGCCTTAATCGCTTAGAGGTTGATGCGGTGCTGATTTTGGGTGATTGGTTATATCAAGCGACAACTTTGGATGCCCAACTAAGCCCATTTAAAACGCTCAACAAGCCTTGCTATACCGTCCTTAGCGATGCCGATACCCAGCAGGTTGTCGATGATGCGCAAAATAGCGAATCTGCTAGCAGCACGTCATTAATCAATATTTTGCCAACCTTCGGTATCCAATTATTGCCTGAGCAGGGCTTGCATATTGCAGGGATTAACATCATAGGCATTCATAATGGCAGTACAATGGATTTACCGCGTGTGATTGAACAGCAGCGCAGCGCGGGGCAGCCATTAGTCATTGCCACCCATGATATCAAGCAGTTAGAAGCCAATCCGCGAACGTTAAGTGACGCCAACAACGATACTTTGGTGATTGCGGGACAAACCCATGGTGGACAGGTCAATATACCTATACTGACACCGCTGATGGTGAGAGCATTAACAGGTAATAAACTGGCGGCGGGGTTACGCAGACCCGATACAGCCAAACAATTCGACCCTCATCCCAAAGCATTCAATGAGAATGAAAAACCCAACAAACGCTATCAAGTATGGGTGAATACCGGGATTGGCATGACAGGGTTGCCGTTTCGTTTTAATTGCCCCCCTACCATTGATGTGCTAACCATCCAGGTGCAAACGG
Source organism: Enhydrobacter sp. 8BJ (assembly GCA_902506225.1). Taxonomy (GTDB): domain Bacteria; phylum Pseudomonadota; class Gammaproteobacteria; order Pseudomonadales; family Moraxellaceae; genus Faucicola. The sequence goes on from LR733345.1 coordinate 714,196, forward strand.
CTGATGCTTAACCCATACCATTTGCCTCTGTAAACCAGCCACTATAAACCAGTTGCTGCCTTATTATCGGGTTGAGTGGGGTCTATAACCTGATTTGCTACAGCGGTGGAGAAACTTGCGTTTGCTATCAAAGCGCTTAAACTTCGCCGCAAATTTATGCTACACTAGACAAAAATTTTCAAAAAATTATCGCAGCTGTTACATATTCTACTTAAGGTTTTGTCCAAGGTATTGTTATGACCCCCATTTTAGATAAACTACAAGGCTCTATGGTCGCGTTGATTACACCTATGCATAGCAATGGTGATGTCGATTGGCAATCATTGGCAAATCTCATTGATTGGCAAATCGAGCAAGGTACGGACGTACTGGTATCGGTTGGTACGACGGGTGAATCCGCAACCTTATCCATGCAAGAGCATGTGGACGTCATTGAATTTACCATGAAGCAAGTGGGTGGTCGTATTCCCGTCATCGCGGGTACAGGCGCTAACAATACCGTTGAAGCCATTGAGCTGACCCAGCACGCCAAACAAGCGGGGGCGGATGCCGCGCTGCTGGTTGTGCCTTACTACAATAAACCGACCCAAGAAGGGCTGTATTTACACTATAAAGCCATTGCTGAAGCCGTGGACATTCCCCAAGTGCTATACAACGTACCCGGGCGCACTGTTGTTGATATGCAGCAAGCCACTGTCGAGCGCCTAGCGGACATGGAAAATATCATCGCGATTAAAGATGCGACAGGTGACGTGGCGCGTGGTGCCAAACTGATTGAAGCAGTAAAAGGTCGTATGAGCGTATTGTCAGGAGATGATGAAAGCGCGCTTGCGCTGATGCGTCATGGGGCAAAAGGCAATATTTCAGTGACCGCCAATGTCGCGCCAAAAATCATGAGCCAAATTTTTGGCTTGGCACTCAAAGGTGATTTCGACCAAGCCGAAGCATTAAACCAAAAAATAGCCCATTTACACCAAGATTTATTTATCGAGTCAAGTCCCATTCCTGCAAAATATGCCTTACACAAAATGGGTCATATTGAGCAAGGTATCCGTTTACCATTAACTTGGCTTACCCCAGAACACCAACAAGTGATGGACGAAGCACTTGCCAAAGCAGGTTTACTATGAAAAAAACACGCAGCACCAACCACAATCGATTCAACGCCCAGCTAGCCCTAGCGATTATTGCCTCTGCTAGCATTGCTATGACAGGCTGTACTACTTTTAAACGCAAAGTTGGCGACAATTCTTTGGACTATACCAAAACCAAAAAACTTGAACCCATCCAGTTACCGGCAGATGCACAAACGCTGCCTTTTACGCCAGTCTATGCCGTGCCGCAATCAGGTGAAAATACGTTAAAAATCACAAAAGAAGGCAGTAAGCGTTTTGAGCTACCGCGTCCGATTAGTACCGTAAAATAAAGAGTGGCTGATAGCATTCATGATAGTTGGCAGCTGGTGTTGCTAACCGCGTATCAGCCAATCAATGCAACTGTCATAAATTAGCTACCCTAAGCCAACCTTAGCCAATCTTAAACAGCCATTTGGGAATTACCATGCAAAAACTCGATTTACTTTATAAAGGCAAAGCAAAATCCGTCTTCGAAACTGACAATCCAGATTATCTGATTTTAGAATTTCGTGATGATACCTCTGCTTTCAACGGCGAGCGTATCGAACAGTTAGCGCGTAAAGGCAAAGTCAATAACCGCTTTAACGCCTTTATCATGCAAAAACTCAGCGAAGCCGGCATCGAAACCCATTTTGAACAGCAATTATCGGATGAAGAAGTGCTAGTCAAACGCCTAACAATGATTCCCGTCGAGTGTGTGGTACGTAACTATGCGGCAGGCAGCCTAGTACGTCGCTTAGGCTTACAAGAAGGTCAAGCGTTGACGCCACCTACCTTTGAATTGTTCTATAAAGATGACGGTCTGGGCGACCCCATGGTGAATGATTCGTTAGCGGTATCACTCGGCTGGGCAACGCAAGCACAACTGGATGAAATGAAAGCCTTAACCTTTAAAGTCAATGACGTGTTATCAAAAATGTTTGATGACGGTGGTTTGATGTTGGTGGATTTCAAACTAGAATTTGGGGTATTCAAAGACCGTATCGTACTGGGCGATGAGTTCTCGCCCGATGGTTGCCGCGTCTGGGACAAACAAACCAAGAAAAAGCTGGATAAAGACCGTTTCCGTCAAAGCCTAGGTGATGTGGTCGAAGGTTATGAAGAAGTTGCTAAGCGTATTGGCGTGTCTTTGGTTGATGAGTCAGGTCAATAAATCGGACGCATTCATCAAGCTAGCTAATCGCTACAGCGAATCTAATTAAGTCCAATTAAATTTGGATGACATGTGAAATAGATAAACATCTAAAACTGGGGCTTGCTCCAGTTTTGCGTTTTTAGGCTTAAATTTAGGTTTTTAGCGATAAAAATTATCCACCAGTAAGGTTATCAAAACAAGTGCTCGAGAAGACTCACTTACTTGAGTTAATTTTATGACGCCTAGTCATGGGTGTTGTATGACTGAGTCTATCAATCGCTCAATCCCAAGACAGTCATCACCCCATCGAGTCCTGCGACGGTTACCGCATAATCTGCTTGGTCGCGCACAATCGGTTTGGCGCGATAGGCAATACCGATATCGGCCAGCCCTAGCATTGGCAAGTCATTAGCGCCATCGCCGACAGCAACAGTCTCTGACAGCTTAATGCCTAGCCGCTGTGCCACGGCTTGCAAAATTTCGGCTTTACGCTTGCCATCTACAATCACTGAGGTGATTTCACCTGTCACTACATTATCGACGATATCTAGGTCATTGGCATAACTCTCATCCATGCCTAAGCTGTTTTTCACGTATTCGGCAAAATAGTTAAAGCCGCCTGAGACCAATACCACATAGTAACCATGATTTTTTAGTGCGCGAATCAAGCGTTTTGCCCCTGGGCTAAAGGTAATGTGATTGGCAATAATGTCTTCAAGCACTTCACTTGATAACCCTTTAAGCAAAGCCACACGGCGAGTAAAACTTTCGGCAAAATCAATTTCGCCGCGCATGGCAGATTCGGTAATCGTATCAACTTGCTCACCAATCCCGGCTTTTTTTGCCAATTCCACAATCACTTCTTGCTCAATCAAGGTCGAATCCATATCAAATAACGCCAATTTATGCGGGCGCACCAATGTTGCAAGGGGCATGACATTGATATCTACATGATAGAGGTTGTTGGTGGCGATTTGTTTGACCCGTTGCGGTAAGTCGTTGATATCGCTATCTGATTCCAGCGTCACAATCCAGCGAATCGTCGTCACAGGGCTGGTTTGCTCAGCTTGTGCGCGTGTGTCATTGGCTTGCCAATCAAGCTCATTGACTAAGGTGTCTTGATGTAAGAGGCGAATGGCAGGATGAAGGCTTGCAAGGGTTTGGCTGATTTGGCTCAATAGCCCCAATTCAAACTTGGCAGCGCTTAGGGTAATCGCGTAACTATGGGGAAAATGCTGATTAAGTTGATACAAAAAATTCGTCGTCATGGTAGTTTACCCCTTGTATGCCAAAAAAATAAACATGATAATGTAGCATTTAATCGCTCCTAAAGAAAGTTTAATCTACCCATGAATCATCTAGCCCCCCGTCAAGGCAAATTCGCTATTGTGCTACTTATTAGTTTTTGTTTACATTTTTTGATGCTTACTTTTAGTAGTGAAAAATCCCAATACGAGCAGCGTACCCAAAAGGGTGAAAAAATTGTTGAACAGTTAGCCAAAGAAGCCATGGTGGGCATCACGAGCCAAGATAGAATTAGCCTGAGCGTCTTGGCAAACCGCTACCAAGTTGATCAGGAAGTCGCCAAGCTTGTCATCAGTGACCAAAACAATCAGCCGCTGGTGCAAACGGGACAAGCACAAAACGAAGTGGGGCAGGTGATTGACAAACCCATTATCCAAAACAACCAAGTTCTCGGTCACGCCACCATCATCATGAAGGCGGTCTCTAAAGGCGAGATTGTCAGTAGTCAATGGTTATTTGTATTAGGGTCAGCAATTTTGCATGGGTTTTTATGGCTGATTTATGGCTATATGGCGCGCCCAACGCAGGAACAGCTTGCGCAATTGGGTGAAAAAGTCCAGCAGCATATCGCGCTTGCCCGTGGTAGCCTAGCATCCACCAACCCTGTATTAACAGCCGATGGTGAATTGCAGTTAGACGAAGACGCCTTGTACAATAAATCAGGGGATAGCAGCGCGACCGCGCAACCTGCCGCCACTGGCAAAACCATCAATGATTTTTTAAATCGAGAAAAATCAAAATCTGCTAAAGACGACCCCCAAACCCAGCCTACAGCGACTGAAATGATTGACAATCTGGCTCAACAAAATACAGTAGACAGCCAAAAACAACCTGAAATCGAATTACAAATTCATTTTTACGACCAGTATCATCTGCTAAAACGGGTGGCACCTGAAGTTGCAAAACCGTATTTCCAATTGTGTAATCAGCTATTGATGCGCGCATCAAACAGCTTATTTAATTCGTCAAACAATGTGTTAAATCGCTATATCAAAGACGTGTATATCAAAGACAACTCGCATTTTAATGCCAACGGCGCGGTCATTCATCTAGCAGGTAAAGCCGAGCAATTGCCACTGGCAGCGGTGTTGTTGTCAAAATTGTTGATTATCCTCAACCAAGTGGTATATGAAAAACACCGTGAGCTATCGCGTTTTGCCTTGCCATTAACCATCGGTACCAGTATCAGTCATCAATTCGATGACGTACAAAAACTGATGGCAAACCACGCCAAAGAAGATGGTTTATTGCTCCTGTATCCGCTGGATTTACTTAAAACTTTAGATGGTAAAGTGCAGTTTAAAAACCTGCAACATCCGACCACTATCACAGAGCGTGAGATGGTTTGGTACAACGGTTTATCAGAAACTTTGATGACCGAACTCATTGCCAAACGCGATGATATTTTGACCGCCACAGAAAAATAAAAGAATCATAGCTATTTTTTCTTTCGCCACTTGACTTGACTGACAAAACCCATTATAAGGCTTTATGAAATTGCAAATTTATCGAATCGACCAGCGAAAGGAGCAATAAATGGCTGATCCAGATATTGATGATAGCTTTGAAGATGACAGTTTTGATGATGATGATGATGCGCGACTCGTAGATGACGACGCATCGGGTCGAAGTCGGGCAAGTAGTCTTGAAAAACGTCGTTTGATTGATAATTTATTGGAAGAAAAGCGTCTAGAGCGCTCACTCAAAGACAGTTTTGATGACGATCTTGATGACTTAGACGATGACGACGATTTTGATGATGATGAGTTGTAACTCAAGCAAAAGGTTAATACACTAGGTATTAACCTTTCTTTTTTCAATCCGCTTTTTTGATAGCATACTAGGATAACCACCATGGATTTTGATGATTTAATCGATTTTTTAGACAGTGATGACAATGAATTTGGGCTATCGAGCATCGCTACACACGGCTTTTTAACCGCCTCTATTGTCGGTAAACCCTTAGATAATTGGCAAACTTATCTTTTTGAAGGGCATGAAAAACAAGTCAAGCCAGAGGTGTTAGCAGCCATTGAACAGTGGCGTGATGAGCTGCAAGCCATGCTGCAAGATGAGCGTGAAATTGAGCTGCCTTTTGATGTCGACGAAACTGACTATCTCGATATTGAAAACTCAGAAATTAGCGAATGGTCGGTGGGCTTTGTTGATGCCATGTATGCCAGCGATGACGAGGAAGATGATTGGCTTGATGATGACGACAGCGAAGAAGATGTGGCAATGCTGACGTTACCGATGATTTTGTTTAGTGGCATTGATGAAGACCAACCTGATATGCAAGAGCTACTCAAAGACCCAGAAACCATGAGTCAAATGGCAGGGGCCATTGAGAAAAATATCGTTGAGTTGTTCTTACTCTTTCATACCAATGACTAAATTGGGTTGTAACAAACCAAGGGCGTATTAAATACGCCCTTTTTATTTACCGCATTATTTTTGCTCTAGTTGTGGTACGTCTGAGCCATGGGCATTAGATAACAAACCTGCTTGGCTATATAACGCCAATTTAGCCCGGGTATCTGAAATATCAAGGTTTCGCATGGTAAGCTGACCGATACGGTCCATTGGCGTGAACGCCGCATCTTCGACTTTTTCCATGGATAGGCGTTCTGGTTGGTAGGTCAAGTTGTCAGATTTAGTGTTTAAGATGGTATAGTCATTACCGCGGCGTAGCTCGATGGTGACTTCACCCGTGATAGCTTTGGCGACCCAGCGCTGGGCGGTTTCACGAAGCATCAAGGCTTGTGAGTCAAACCAGCGACCTTGGTACAACAAGCGACCTAGGCGTAAGCCATTGATACGGTACTGCTCAATGGTGTCTTCGTTGTGAATGCCAGTGACCAAACGCTCATAGGCAATATGTAACAGCGCCATGGCAGGGGCTTCATAGATACCGCGTGATTTGGCTTCGATGATACGGTTCTCAATTTGGTCACTCATACCTAGACCATGACGACCGCCGATTTCGTTGGCTTTTAAAATCAAATCTACTGGGCTATCAAAGGTTTCATCATTGATTGCTACGGGCATGCCTTGTTCAAAGCGTACTGTCACTGTTTCTTTGTCGATTTTGACAGTTTCATCCCAAAATGCCACACCCATAATCGGTTCAACGATGTGCATGCTGGCATCCAAAAACTCCAAATCTTTGGCTTCATGCGTCGCGCCGAGCATATTTGAGTCGGTTGAATAGGCTTTTTCTTTGGACATTTTGTAGTCAAACCCATTGTCGATTAAGAATTGTGACATCTCGCTACGACCGCCCAATTCATCAATGAAGGTTTGGTCAAGCCACGGTTTATAGATTTTAAGGGCAGGGTTGGTGAGTAAACCATAACGGTAAAAACGCTCAATATCATTGCCTTTATAAGTTGAGCCATCGCCCCAAATGTTGACATCATCTTCTTTCATGGCAGTCACTAGCATAGTGCCTGTGACCGCACGACCCAGTGGCGTGGTGTTGAAGTAGGGCATACCACCGGTGCTGACATGAAACGCACCGCATTGAATTGCGGCAATACCTTCAAGCGCCAATTGCAAACGGCAATCAATCAAACGTGCTTTGACCGCACCATATTGGTCGGCTTTTTTGGGAATGGCGTTATAATCGTCTTCGTCAGGTTGACCTAAGTTCGCGGTATAAGCGTATGGCAGCGCGCCTTTTTGCTTCATCCAAAGTAGCGCAGCTGAGGTGTCAAGTCCACCTGAAAACGCGATACCGACTTTTTGCCCAACGGGGACAGATTGTAAAATGGTGGCGTTATTGGTGGCATTGTTTGTGGTATCGTGGCTCATAACCTTTCCTATCAAGTCATCAAAAAATAATGTGCAAAATCAACCTATCGAATTATTGTAACATTTTTGTCAACGTGTTTTTCGCCATTTTTTGACAATTACCCATAATTTGTCACAATAAAAAAGCCAATCATTTGATTGGCTTTATCGGCTAAATAGCGGTTATTGGTACAAAACTTCGACGATTTCGTACTCAACCTCACCACTTGGGGTTTGGATTTTGGCTTCATCACCTTCTGATTTACCAATCAGACCGCGCGCGATGGGCGAGTTGATGGAGATTTTATTGGCTTTAAAATCCGCTTCGTCATCACCCACAATTTTATAGCGTTTTTGCTCTTCGGTATCGAGATTTTCAATCACCACTGTGACGCCAAACACCACGCGACCTTCTTGCGGTAGTTTGAGCGGATCGATGACTTCAGCGCCGCCCAATTTGGCTTCGATATCGCGAATACGGGCTTCACAAAATCCTTGCTGCTCACGGGCAGCATGGTACTCAGCATTTTCTTTTAAATCGCCATGTTCGCGCGCTTCGGCAATCGCCGCGGTAATACGTGGACGGTCAACGGTTTTGAGCTGTTTGAGCTCTTCTTCTAAAGCCGCGTGACCTTGAGGCGTCATTGGATAACGTTGCATAGGGGATTCCTTTTGTCACAAATAGGGATTCAAACGGCAAGATTGCCAAAGTAACAAGTCACAAAAAAATGGTCATCAACGCTCGTAATTGACCACTATCTATTTTGTATAGATGAAAAAAACCATGCTAGACAGGGCTACTGCCTAACAAGGTTCTAGTAAAAAATTTGCTGTGCTGCGTCAATCACCACAATCACGGTATTTTACTTGATAACGGCTTGTGATGCAAAGCATTCACTCAATTGACTGTATGAACCCCGACATTACCAAGCTGAGCTGATGGTAACGCCCACGGCTTTATTTTCATACCAAGGTAAAATAGTGGCATTGTCAAACGGTTGCGTCATCACCAAACCACTGACGACACCAAGCGCACAACCAGCAATCACATCACGGGTATGGTGCTTGTCGGCATCCACACGTGACCAGCCCACATAGGCGGCAGGAATCATTGCCATCGAGCCATAGCGCCAGCCATAGCGTTGACCGATGAAAGTCGCGCCCGCGCAAGAATCACTAGCATGCCCTGACGGAAATGAGTAATCTTCGCCATTGGGACGTTCGCCCCACGCGGTGTCATTGGTGGCGTATTTGAGCGCATAGGTAGCTGCCAAATTGGTCGCCATGGTTTTGCCTAATTGATACACGCCTTCTTGGTCATGTTTGGCAAGTGCCATGCCTAAGCCTGCTACTGGGATAGCAATATGCAATATATCGCCCGCTTTTTCGCTATCGCTTTTGGCATATACCGTTGTCGTCGGCGCTAATACAGCAGCAAGCAGTATGACGTTAAAGGTCTTAGAAGGTTGTCTCATGGCATTCACACCCTGATTGTGGTTAGTGGTCAAAACATTGATAAACGTGGCTATACTTAGGGTAAACCCAGTGTACACCCCAAACCTTAGGATTATCTTAGCCCATAAAAAAATACTGACAGCGCTGGCTATCAGTATTTTAGACTAGCGGTGATTATCCCTGTGTCTGTGTATGTAGCGATTGGAGCTTATACACATCAAATGGTAGTTGCACTTTATATGCTTGGGTAACTGCTGCCGCGGCATTTAAGGTGGTCACATTAAATACTTTATGCTGTAAGGCTGAGCGGCGAATCGAGAACGAGTCTTCATGCGCTTGTTTGCCTTCAGTGGTATTGACCACAATCGCAATCTCACCGTTTTTGATGGCATCGACGATATGTGGGCGACCCTCGGTAACTTTATTGATGCGCTCACAGGGAATGCCTGCTTCGGTCAAGATTTTTTGTGTGCCTGAGGTTGCCACAAGTTTAAAGCCATAGTCGACAAATTGTTTTGCCACTGGTACTAGATTGGCTTTGTCGCTTTCACGCACTGATAAGAACACTTTTTTAACTTCATTGTCCACTGGCAAACCGGGCAATCTATCGTTACTGCCGATGATGGCTTTGTAGTAAGCCTCACCAAAGGTCTGACCCACACCCATGACTTCACCCGTTGATTTCATCTCAGGGCTTAAAATGGGGTCAACGCCTGGGAATTTGGCAAAAGGGAAGACCGCTTCTTTGACCGCAAAAAATGTTGGAATCACTTCAGTGGTAAAGTTCTGTTCCACAAGCGTTGTGCCAGCCATACAACGCGCAGCGACTTGCGCAAGTGAAGTGCCGATGCATTTTGATACGAAAGGTACCGTACGTGAAGCACGCGGATTGACTTCAAGGATATAAACCACACCATCTTTGACCGCGTATTGGACGTTCATCAAGCCCACCACACCGAGCTCTTTTGCCATCGCCACAGTTTGTTCGCGCATCACATCGCAAATCTCTTGGCTGAGTGAATACGGGGGGATTGAACAGGCTGAATCGCCTGAATGCACGCCCGCTTGTTCGATGTGCTGCATGATACCGCCAATCACCACATTGGTGCCGTCAGAGATACAATCGACGTCCACTTCAATCGCATCATCCAAGAAGCGGTCAAGTAACACAGGGGCTTCGTTGGACGCTTGTACGGCTTCACGCAAATAACGACGCAGTTCGTTTTCGTTGTAGACGATTTCCATCGCGCGACCGCCCAACACGTAAGAGGGACGGACAACTAGGGGATAGCCCACTTGCGTCGCTTTGACGATACCGTCTTCAGTGCTGGTCGCCAAGGCATTGGGTGGCTGAGTAAAGCCCAATTGCTGAATCATGTGTTGGAAACGTTCACGGTCTTCAGCTCTATCAATCGCATCTGGGCTGGTACCGATGATATGCACGCCTGCCGCTTCCAGCGCGCGCGCTAATTTTAATGGCGTTTGTCCACCGTACTGCACAATCACGCCTTCGGGTTTTTCGATGCGCACGATTTCAAGCACATCTTCTAACGTAATAGGCTCAAAGTACAGACGGTCAGAGGTGTCATAGTCAGTGGAAACCGTTTCAGGGTTACAGTTGACCATGATGGTCTCATAACCATCTTCACGCATTGCCAAGGCGGCGTGCACACAGCAATAGTCAAATTCAATACCTTGACCAATGCGGTTGGGACCACCACCGATGACCATGATTTTTTTGTTGTTGGTTGGATTGGCTTCACATTCGTCATCATAGCTTGAATACATGTAAGCGGTTGACGTCGAAAACTCCGCGGCACAGGTATCCACGCGTTTGTACACAGGATACACGCCCAAATCCCAACGTTTCTTACGCAGTTGTTTTTGTGAAATACCAAGCAGCGTTGCCAAGCGTAAATCTGATAACCCTTTACGTTTGAATTGACGCAAGTTGTCGCGGGTCAAACCGCCAAAGCCAGTTTCTTTCACCAATTTTTCCGTTTTGACGATGTCTTCAATTTGCACTAAAAACCAAGGGTCAATGCGAGTAAACTCAAACACCTCATCCATGCTCATGCCAAAACGGAAGGCATCAGCAATATAGAAAATACGGTCAGGTGTGGGGGTTTTTAATTTAACTTTTAAGGTGCTGCGAATGGTATCGTCGTCTTGATTGAAATCAAGATACTCATCAAAACCATTCACGCCAATCTCAAGACCGCGTAATGCTTTTTGCATCGACTCTTGGAAGTTACGACCAATCGCCATCACTTCACCCACCGATTTCATTTGGGTAGATAAGGTGCTATCAGCTTGGGGGAATTTTTCAAAGTTAAAGCGCGGTACTTTGGTCACCACATAGTCAATGGCAGGCTCAAAGCTGGCTGGGGTCAAGCCGCCTGTAATATCATTGCTGAGTTCATCGAGCGTATAACCGACCGCAAGTTTTGCTGCGATTTTGGCAATCGGGAAACCCGTGGCTTTAGATGCCAAGGCGGATGAACGGCTGACACGTGGGTTCATCTCGATAACCACCATACGACCGGTTTTTGGGTCAATACCAAATTGTACGTTTGAACCACCGGTCTCCACGCCAATCTCACGCAGCACCGCCAATGACGCATTACGCATGATTTGGTATTCTTTATCCGTCAAAGTCTGAGCAGGTGCCACAGTGATAGAGTCGCCAGTGTGGACACCCATAGGGTCAAAGTTTTCAATCGAACAGACGATGATGCAGTTGTCTTTTTTGTCACGGACAACTTCCATCTCGTACTCTTTCCAACCGATTAGGCTTTCGTCAATCAATAGTTGGTGAGTGGGTGATAAGTCAAAACCACGCTCACAAATCTCGACAAATTCGTCACGGTTGTAAGCGATACCACCACCCGAACCCCCCATGGTAAACGACGGGCGAATGATGCAGGGAAAGCCGACTTTGGCTTGAATGGCAAAGGCTTGTTCCATGGTTTCGGCCACTTCGGCGCGTGGGCACTCTAAGCCGATTTTTTTCATCGCTTTATCAAATAAATTGCGGTCTTCGGCTTTTTCGATGGCGTCTTTGGTCGCGCCAATCAGCTCACAGCCATATTTGGCGAGTACGCCATGCTTATCCAAGTCTAACGCACAGTTGAGCGCGGTTTGTCCGCCCATGGTTGGCAAGATGGCATCGGGGCGTTCTTTGTCGATGATACGCTCTACCGTTTGCCAGGTGATGGGCTCGATGTAGGTGGCATCTGCCATGACGGGGTCAGTCATGATGGTGGCGGGGTTTGAGTTAACCAGAATGACGCGGTAGCCTTCTTCACGTAAGGCTTTACAGGCTTGTGCGCCTGAATAGTCAAATTCACAGGCTTGTCCGATGACGATAGGACCTGCGCCAATGATAAGAATGGATTTGATGTCGGTACGTTTTGGCATTGCTTTACACCCTTACTTTAAAGTACATTTAAAACAAAATTACGAATGATTTAAGGCATTTTCGAGTGTACTAAAATCGCTGTCTAAGCTTTGCCATTCAAGCTGACGGATTTTTGACACAGCATAATGAAAAATATCAAAATTGTGCTTATTGGTTTGTTTCTTGGCTAATCGATAAATCTCTGATGCAAAATTACCTTCTTTGTCAGTGATTTCAAATTCTTGAAAATCATCCAAAATTGCTTGCATCTCGTTAACCCCTATCCGTTTTACTCCTCGCAACACTTCATAGCGAATCAGCGGCGTGATAGCAATTTTTACTTTATCATCATTTAATAGTTCAGTGACTATCGATTTAGCTTCAATATGTTTTGGATTGTCTTTGTCATGGTCAAACGCCCCAATTAGCAAATTGGCATCCAGTAAAATAAAGCGCTCTGACATTATGGCTGTGCCTCACTATTAAGCAAGTCTAATAGTCGTTGTTTAGCTTGGCTTTGGTCGATATTCGCCATATTGTCACGTTTCAAGGTATTTAAATCTACACCGAAGGTGTCTTGTAACACATTGGCTAAAAGTCGAGTATTGGGTGAATTTATTTCTTGACTTCTTACCACACCATCAGTATCGCGTTTTAATAAATACGCTTCACCTTCAGCCAGTTGTGATAATACTAAGGGTGAATGAGTAGCTATGTAAAAGGTGGTGTTAGGAAATAAATTTTTCAGCGTTGGCACGATTTTGGTTTGCCATTCGATGTGCAAATGGCTTTCGATTTCATCAATCAACACCACGCCTTTGACGTTTAACAAATCGGTGGCGTTGGTAAATGCTGAATAAGCAGAAATAATAGACTGAATGATTTTAACGACTGATATAAAACCAGAGCTTAATTCACTTAACTCTCGCTCTTGTCCTTCGATGGTGAGAAATACATTGCCGTCACCGTCAATTTTTAAGGTTTTTTCGATGCGATTGTCTAAAATGTTCAACGCATTTAAAACGGTATCAATATCAACTTTGCGATTGTCTTTTTCTTTTTGGTAGGGGTTGACAGATTTGGCACGCTCCGTGAACCATCTATGAATATCAGTTTTCATATTAAAGTTTGATAATAACTGATTGTTAATAGAATGCTGTATCAGAACACTTATCTGTTCATGATTTAAGGTAGCATTGCTATCATTTCTATAAATAGCACTACGTTCACTTGCACCCAAAAATGCAATTGCATCAATATTTTGGGAATTTATTTGTTTAAAAAGTTGATTGTAGTCAATACTATCGTCTGTCAATAAAACGCCTTTACCTTTGAAATCTAAAAATTCTTTTTCCACTTCAATTTTTTCAGCAATTCGCTTTTGTGGGATATATTGAAAGAACCTTGTGAAGTTTGAGGTTTTAGCCAGTAAAAATAAAAACAAAGCTTCTAACGTTTTAGTTTTTCCCACTCCATTTGACCCAAAAAAAACAAAAACTCGCTTAGTATCGTCAAGATTTAGCTCAACGTCACCCACCCCTCGCAAGTCTTTGATTTTAATTTCGGTCATATAAATCTCAAATTTTATCTTTAAAAAAGTGCAATTGATGCACTTTAAAATTAACCTTTCGCCTTTGCCATCATAGCCGCGAATTTATCAAATAGTGGCGCACAGTCATGGGGTCCTGGGCTTGCCTCTGGATGTCCTTGGAAACTAAACGCAGGCTTATCGGTCAGCTCGATGCCTTGATTTGAGCCATCAAATAACGAACGATGCGTCACTTTAATATTGCTAGGAAGCGTACTTTCATCCACCGCAAAACCATGGTTTTGTGAGGTAATCATCACCGTGCCTTGCTCGATATCTTGTACAGGGTGGTTGGCACCATGGTGACCAAATTTCATTTTGACAGTTTGCGCGCCGCTAGCCAGAGCCAATAGCTGATGACCTAGACAAATCCCAAACAGCGGAATATCAGTTTGGGTGATGATATGTTTGATCGCATCAATGGCATAAGTACAAGGTTCAGGGTCGCCAGGACCATTGGATAAGAAAATACCATCTGGATTGTGTTTGAGTACCTCGCTGATAGGCGTTTGGGCTGGCACAACGGTGACATGACAGCCGAGGTCAACGAGCATGCGCAAGATATTGGTTTTGACGCCAAAGTCATACGCCACGATGTTAAATTTTTGCTCGATGTCAGTGCCCAATTCTTTAAAGCGACCACAAGTTGGGCTCACTTCTGGACTCACCAATTGCCATGAGCCTTGCGTCCAGGTAAAACCCGCTTGGTCACAGCAGACTTTCGCCAAGTCCATGCCTTTGATACCGGCAAAGCTTTTGGCAAGTTCGATTGCTTTGGCTTCATCGAGCTGACCGTCACTATCGGCGGTCATGATACAACCGTTTTGTGCGCCTTTTTCACGTAGTAGGCGAGTGAGTTTACGGGTGTCGATATCAGCGATGGCAACGGTGTTATGGTTAATCAGATACTCATTGAGTGATTGGCTTGAGCGAAAGTTACTGGTTGCCATGGTTAAATCACGGATAATCAGTCCGTTTGCCCACACTTTATGGATGCGACCTGACTCTGTGTCTTCATCATTGGTGCCCGTATTACCGATATGCGGGTAGGTTAACGTGACGATTTGCTGGGCATAGCTTGGGTCGGTCAAGATTTCTTGGTAACCTGTCATGGCAGTATTAAACACGACTTCACCAACGGTGTGTCCGCTAGCACCGATGCTGCGACCATAAAAAACCGTACCATCTGCCAATGCCAAAATTGCTTTTGCGTAATTCGTGTTCACCTAGTGCCTCCGCTCGTATCCTGTATTCTACCCATGTGTGCGACGGTGTACGATGCCCAGTCAATGCACATACCGTAAAAAGTATCGCCCACAAAAAAGCGAGAAGACATTGATTTTAAAGAAAATAGCTAACTGGTTTTAATGCGGTACCAGTCTGTGCCATTAACTTTATCATGCCAACTCGCTAAGGTTTGATTTTGACTATTTTAACAGAACCTCACAAAAAAAGGTAGCCAAAATTTTTTTCGAAATACAGTCTAAAAACTACGTAAACTGGGTTGAAACAAACCGACCACAAACCAAATCGTTTCAACAATCCAAATGATCAGTACATACAAGCGGATTTGCTCGGCGGTCCAATCTAGCGAAAACCAGCCAATTAGCCACCACGATTGCCAACCTTCTAGCCATTTTGCACCATTTCCCAGCAGCACCCAACCATAAAATATACTGCTAAGCAAAAACAGCAACAACCAATGCAGTACCGACATTTTGCTTATTCCTTCAACATTTGCTTTATGGATTTTACCCAAATGCCGCCACAAAGCGCGTAAGGATTTGTGCTAAACTGGTAAAAAATTCTGATAAGGTGCGCTTTAACCGCCCTTTAAAAAAGAGAACAAGCATGAATATTCTTACCCCCCAAACTGTGGTGATTATCGGCGGCGGCAATGTGGGTTTATCCTTTGCTTTACTGCTTGCCGACAAAGGCATCTCAAGTACGTTACTAGAAAAAGCCAACTATCCGACCATCAGCCCTGATGATGACTTAGACCGCGAGCAATTTGACAGCCGTAACATTGCGCTGTCACGCCGTACGGTACAAATTTATCGTAGTATGACCTTTAATGGCAAAGCGCTATGGGATGACTTGCAAAGCCATGCCTGCCGCATTGATGAAGTTAACATCAGTGAAGAAGGTAGTTTTGGTAAAGCCACCCTCAACAAAGAAGCCGAAGGGGTGGAAAGTTTTGGACAAGTGATGGAAAACGCATGGCTTGGCAAAAAATTACTGCTCGCCGTGCAAAACAATCCGCTGATAACCCTGCTAGACGGTGCCACTTTGACCGATATACAACAGACGGCAACCGATGTCACCATTCGCTTTGACCAAGACCACCAAGCTCGCCAAACCTTAACGGCTGATTTATTGGTAGCTTGTGATGGTCAGCATTCGCCAAGCCGGCAACTACTGGGCATTGGCGCAACTGCACACGATTATCACCAAGTCGGTGTCGTGGGCGTGGTCATGACAGACAAACCCCACCATCATCAAGCGATTGAACGCTTTAATAAAATGGGCGCAGTTGCCGTGTTGCCTTTGGTGGATGCGTTTGATATCGGTCAAGGGGACGGACGACAAGCCCAGCAAGGCTACCGCCGCTCTGTGGTGTGGGTGTGCCCAAAAGGCGAAGAACAGCGCTATTTGGATGACGACCAATACTTTCTTGACACCATTCAACAAGCCTTTGGCAGCTTAGCAGGCAGGTTTGTCAAAGCGGGCAAACGCGGCGCGTATCCACTGGTCAAAATATTGGCAGATAGTCAAGTCAAAGGACGCTGCGTCATCATGGGCAATGCCGCCCACACCTTGCACCCTGTGGCAGGACAAGGCTTTAACCTATGTATGCGCGATGCTGATACGCTCGCCAAGATGTTGGCACAGCAAGTGATGCGCGGCGAAGATATTGGCGATAGTCGCATGCTACAAACTTATGCCAAACGCCGTAAAGCCGACCAAAAACGGGTAGAAATTTTCTGCGATACGGTGGTGTATGGTTTTATGCACCAAAATCCCTTGCTCAAATTCGCGCGTAATGTCGGACTCATTGCCTTTGATAAACTGCCATTTGTGAAGCCAGCTGTGGCTACCTTTGCGATGGGGCTGAAATCATGAAAAACACTACATTAATCATCGGCGGTGGTGTTGTTGGCGCGACATTGGCGTTAAAGCTTGCCCAAGCGCGCCATCCTGTCACCTTAATCGATGCTCGCCCAAAACTTTTAGCAGCCGATTGGCGCGACAAACTCACCCAGCGTGATGCTCGTGTCTATGCCCTAAGCGTTGCCAGTATCAACCTACTCAAAGAGGTCGGTGCATGGCAGCGTATCGAACAAAGCAAACGCAAAGCCGACTATACCCAAATGCAGGTATGGCAAACCAATGGCGTGGGCGAGCTAAATTTTGGTGATGCTCAAACACCGCAATTATTGGGCAGTATGGTTGAGCCTTTTATCATCGAAAAAGCACTGTATGACGGTTTTGACGATGAGTGTCTTGTCCATCAGGGTCAATCCTATTTGCGCCATATTGCAGGGCATAAGGTCACTGATATTGCGTGGCAAGGTGAAGATTTGGGGTATCAAGTTAGCTTAGATAATGGCACCACGCATCAAGGTAAGCTATTAATCGGGGCTGACGGGCGCGGCTCTATGGTACGCCAAGCGGCAGGGATTGGGTTAGATACTTTGGCGTATCAGCAAACGGCAATCTGCTGCGCCATCAAAACCGAGCAGCCACACAAGGCGACAGCCAGACAAGTGTTTTTGCCGACAGGGCCTTTGGCACTTTTACCGCTGGCAGATGTGACGGCTGACGATCAGGCAAATCCGCAACATTGGCAATCGGTGGTATGGACATTGCCGACCAATGTGGCACTTGATTTACTCACGCTGACGCCAAAAGAGCTTGCCAAAGAACTCGCCTTTGCCAGTGGCTATGCCTTAGGGGATATCACTGAAATTGAATCAATCGCCAGTTTCCCACTGGGTGCCCAACACGCCAAAAATTATGTCAAAGCCAACTTAGCATTGATTGGCGATGCCGCGCATGGGGTGCATCCTTTGGCGGGACAAGGCTTAAACTTGGGTATGCTAGATATCATCGCATTGAGCGATATTTTGCAGAAAGATTACCAGCGGTCAGGCAACAAGCTATGGGCAAGTTTTGCCACCTTACAGCGGTATGAGCGTCAACGCTACGCTAATAACGCTATGATGATGCACAGTTTTTCAGGGATTAATTGGATTTTTAGTACACAGTTGCGTCCGATTCAGCAGCTACGCAATGAAGGCGTGAGCATGATCAGCAAAATCAAACCCTTGATGAAATTTTTTACCCAAAAAGCCAGTGGCATCTAAAAGTTTTTAACAGCAAAAAAAATCCTCGATAACTTATCGAGGATTTTTAACGATGAATCAACCGTGAAAGCTGATTTATTTCGCTGGGCTTGCAACCGTGGTAACAGTTGTGGTACCAGTGGCAGGAATTGCGTTGTCATCAACAATGTATGCATCGACACGGCGACCTTCTTGGTCTTTACCCGCAGCACCTGTTGTATCTTGTGGTTTGATCAATTCAAGTTGTGATTGTGGCACACCATTGGCTACCAAGAATGATCTAACCGCTTGGGCACGCTCTTTTGCTAACTTCTCATTGGCAGCAGCATTACCTGTGCTGTCGGTATAACCACTGATACCGATTTTTTTGCCTTGTTTAGCGGCTTCAAGGATATCATTGGCTTTTTCTTTGGCATTACCAGCAACTTGTGCTTTACCCGTAGCAAAGTAGAAGCTTAAGCGACCATTTTCAAATACCACTGAAGGCTCAGTGGTAGAGATGATCGTCGCTACTGTCTCAGTGGTGGTCATCGTGGTGCCAGATGCCATTGGCATACTTGCTACCGCCATGTCAGTGGTTGATGCTACAGGCATTGCCATGCTGTTTGTGGCACTTGCCGCAGAGACTTCAGTTGTAGTAGTGGTTGTCGTTGTTGAAGCAGTGGTAGAAGCCACAACTGGCGTCGCGACTGGCTCAGTTTTGTTACATGATTTCAATAATGCCCAAGCCAATGCGCCTAAAATCAACAAACCAATGATGGGCAATAACATTTTCATCAAGCCGCCTTCATCGCGTTTAGGCGTAGCAACCAGATGCTCCTGTGTACGAGTGGTCGTTTGGACAGTAGGCGTGGCGGCTGCATGCACAGGCGACAAATTCAACATGGTTAAAATGCCCGCTGGGATAAATGCATATGCCCAAGCAGGAATCACAGAAGCCACAGACGCAATATTGTTTGATAAGAAAGTATTGAGTGGTGTTGTACCCGCAAGTGAGCGTAATTCACGCAGTACCAAAGGCGCGGCACGGCTTACTAACGAACTAGTCTCTTGCTCTGGTACACTGTAATGACGTGAAAGCTGTTGCACTAGCTCTGTGCGGTGGGTAGTATCTGGTAGTACACGGTCAAAAAAGCCGTGGTCATCATCAGCGATGGTTGCATTAGCAAAGCTGTTAGAGACGTTACCATCAGCAAGACGGGCAACCATAATAGCGTATAATTTTTCTAATAAAGATGAGCGGTTTTCGTCAGTTGCATTATTTAAAAGAACAGGTGTTACTGTACGGGTTAAATGTTCAATGATATTCATAATTCAAGCCTCAACAAAATGAAGGGTTATCAACCACCATAAAACTAATGTATTATTTTTATATCCAGCACACTAGCCAATAATTCTATTATAAATTTTCAAAAATTATTATTTATGGTTGTTGGGTTTATTATTGTATTGCTATTTAATTTACGCTTAACAATACTGAGAAAAACTGCCGCAAGACAGGGGGTTTTGTTAAGTCTTTTGCAGTATTACTCAAATATAGCTAATAAATTAAAGCAAAATCGGCATGCCTTCAGTTATGTTAAGGTAACTATTGCGTAAATATTGTGTTAAAAATTCCAATCGTCCCCATTTTGGGTAAACTTGGGTAAAGGTGTGTTGCTAAAATTTGAAGGCTTTGTCATTAGTTTCATGCTACAAGGTGAACGTCATACTATAAGGCAGCTTTAGGTATCACCTATATTAATAAATTCACATTTGGCTTATTGAGATAATACGCTATCTTTATCATAATCATACTTATCATTATTTATTGCTATTTTGAGGTGCTATGTCACTCTTTTCTAACCATACTTTATTTATCATTATCATTACGGTGGTTGTCAGTTTATTAGCATGGCAATCGCCCCAACTGATGCAAAGGTTAATTTTTTATCCGCCTGCGGTGCAGCGAGGGCAAGTCGATCGCTTTGTCACCCATGGTTTTATCCATGCCGATGGCATGCACTTATTTTTTAATATGTTTACTTTGTATTCGTTTGGACAAGCGGTACAGGGATTGTTCATGTCCAAACTCGGCAGTCTAGGGTTTGTGCTGTTTTATCTTGCCGCTTTGGTGGTGGCGATTATGCCAACCTATCTTAAACAAAAGAACAATCCTCGCTATAGCAGCTTAGGCGCATCGGGCGCTGTTTCAGCAGTAATTTTTAGCTATATTTTGATGAATCCTTGGTCGACATTATTGCTGTTTGTGATTCCTGTACCTGCGATTGTGTTCGCAGTGGCGTATGTGGCGTATAGTGTGTGGGCAGATGGGCAAGGTCGTGGCAGTATCAATCATTCGGCACATTTGGTGGGTGGTATTTTTGGTATGTTAGCCACCATTGCCATTGAGCCCGGTATTGTGGCGCATTTTTTTAACCAATTAATGCACCCAAGATTTTTAGGCTTTGGCGGCTAACATTGAATGGCTAAAAATAGGGGCTAAAAATTGCGTGGCAGGTTGCCCAGTCACAGGTTGGCTAATTAACGGTAAAGTCGTAAAAAGCAGTAAAAGGTAAAAAACATGATTTATGATGTGATTGGTGATGTGCATGGTCGGGCAGATAAACTGATTGGGTTACTGACGCAGTTGGGCTATCAACATGATGGTCAGTGTTTTCAAGCGCCTCCTAATCACCAAGCGATTTTTATTGGCGACTTGATTGATCGGGGTAGTCAACAGCTGCAAACCTTATCTATCGTATTTGCGATGATTGACCACGGGCAAGCGCTCGCGGTCATGGGTAATCACGAGTATAATGCGTTAGCTTACGCCACACCCGATGCCCGCGATGCAAGCCAATATTTACGACAACATGATGATAAAAATACCTCGCAGCATCAAGCATTCCTTGATGAAGTAGGGTTTGGCAGTGAGTTGCACCAGTTTTGGCTCAAGCGGTTTTATGAATTACCCCTGTGGCTAGCGTTGGATGATGCGTGTTTTGTGCATGCTTGTTGGGACAGTGATGCGATGGCGATGTTAAAACCGTTATTAACAACCGGCAATCGCTTGACGCCCGTTGCGCTACAAAAAACCAGTGAGGAAGGCACGCCACCTTTTGAGGCACTAGAAAGAGTGCTAAAAGGTGTGGAAGCGCCGCTACCTGAGGGCATTCATCTGGTCGATAAAGAAGGTCATCAACGTAAAAATGTACGGGTACAGTGGTGGCAGCCTAGTTTGTCGTTTCAGCCGATTCACCAGATTGCGCGCGCCAGTCAAGAGGATTTGATTCATATCCCTAAAGATACCTTGACTGCTGAGATTTTGTTTGGGCTTGACCATGATAAACCTATTTTTGTCGGGCATTATTGGCTCAATGGCACGCCTGAGCTGCTTAGTCATCAAGTGGTCTGTGTGGATTATTCTGCTGCCAAAGATGGTTTTTTGACGGCTTATCAATTTGATACCGATCATCCGGCTTTGACCTCAGCGAATTTTATTCAATATCAGCATTAACCCAAAGCTAAACTGGGTATAACATAAATTAAAACATTTGTTTAAAGCTTACGGCTAAAAATGATAGCCAGTGAGCAAACGATTAAGATGAGTTAGGTATGATTCGACGTCCGATTGAGCCGCTAAAGATGCTATTTGTGCTGCAAGGCTCGTATTTTAAACGGCTGATTGTGCCACAAGTTTTGTTGTTTATTTTCTCCTTTCTTATTTATTTTTATCAAACCCATATCGCCACCGAGCCTGTGCCGCTCAATCCTTCGGTGTTTGCGATACTTGGTATCTCACTTGCGATTTTCCACGGGTTTTGTAATAACGCAGCGTATGATCGGTTTTGGGAAGGGCGCAAGCTGTGGGGCACGCTGGTTTGGCTAAGTCGCAACATCGCCCGCCAAGTGCTGACACTGCCCAATGTCAGTATGGCGGAAAAACAAGCCTTTATCCGTCATCAAATCGCTTTTGTCCATAGTCTACGCCAACAGCTGCGGGGTGAGGATAATACCGCAAATCTGCAGCGACTATTAACGGTTGAAGAACAGCAAGCCGTAGTTGGGCAAAACTTTATTGCGTTACGCTTGACCCAAATCATGGGGCAGATGCTCGCCAACTGGCAAACCGAGCAAAAAATCGATGTTTGGCAGTGGCAAAGCTTGGATACCACCTTGGGGGAGATTGCCCATGTCCAAGCGGGCTGTGAACGCATTAATAATACACCGATTCCGTATGCCTATTTCGTGCTGCTGCATCGCACTGTGTATCTGTATTGCTTTATGTTGCCGTTTGGACTGGGCAACACCATTGGCTGGGTAACGCCATTTGTAGTCAGTTTTGTTGGCTACACCTTTATGGCGCTCAATGAAATCGTCGATGAAATCAGCGAGCCGTTTGGTACGGGGGAAAACGAATTGCCCCTAGGGATGATGTGCGATACGATTGAAACACAGCTGGCAATGCTCAGTCAGCAACAATTTGCCCCTGAACAAAAGCCGCCAGTACCCGCCAATGTGGTGATATAGTTGCCGCATAGATTTTGATTTTCAAGGGTAAAAAATCATGCTATATTAAGTTTTAACCGTGCATTTCATGCACGTTTTTTTATTTTAAGTCCGTCAATTTTTTGGCAAAAGGAATTTTCCATGTCAGCAAGTCAGCCAAACGCTCAAACACACCAGCTACCACCACCCATCCCATCGCCACAAGGTCAAGCCAAAGTCGGTATCATTATGGGTAGTCAATCTGACTGGGAAACCATGCAAAACGCCGCGCAAATGTTAGCGGATTTTGGGGTGCCCTTTGAGTGTGAAGTGGTATCGGCACATCGCACCCCTGATAGATTGTTTGACTATGCCAAAACTGCCAAAGCTCGCGGACTGTCTGTGATTATCGCAGGGGCAGGCGGCGCGGCGCATCTGCCCGGGATGTGTGCGTCTCAGACAGATTTGCCTGTGCTTGGTGTGCCTGTCAAATCCTCCATCCTAAGCGGTTGGGATAGTTTGTTATCCATCGTACAAATGCCCAAAGGGGTGGCGGTGGGTACGCTTGCCATCGGGGCAGCGGGTGCGGCAAATGCAGGGCTACTGGCAGCGCAAATTTTGGCGATTGGTGATAGCACCCTTGCGCAAAAAATCAGTGATTTTCGCGCCAAACAAACCCAAACAATTTTGGATAATCCGATACCTGGGGTGATGTGATAATAAGCGATGAAAACCGCATTTGCCAAGCTGTTACAAGTCTATGAAATTGATCATCAAACTATTGCTGACTGCTGGCAAAACATAGTCACTCACTACCAGCAGCCTCACCGCCATTATCACACGCTTCACCATATTGAGGCGTTATTAGAACAGTTTGACGGGATAAAAGATCAGCTAAAGCAACCTGAAAGCGTGCTATTGGCGATTTTTTACCATGATGTCATCTATCAAACCCAAGACAAACCAGCCATGAGCAACGAACGCCAAAGCTTACCATTTTGAAGCAAGGCTTAATCAGTTGGGTTAAGCCTTTTTTTATCACCAAACATTTATAAAACTGCCTAGTTACGGTAAAATCCGTTAATTACCTTTTTGACATTCCTTTCTTTTTTATTGTAAAAGTTGACCATCTATGAGCACGCAACATCAAATCGCCCAAGCCTTAACGTCTTTAGAAAACGCTTATAACCCAAGCGACGTCGAAAACGGCATGTACCAAGTGTGGGAAGAAAAAGGCTACTTTCAGCCAAGCTATGACAAACAACAATCGTTTTCTATTGCCCTGCCACCGCCGAATGTCACAGGCTCACTGCACATGGGGCACGGCTTTAACAATGCCATCATGGACACGCTCACCCGCTATCACCGAATGCTGGGCGAAAATACCCTCTGGCAACCAGGCACCGACCACGCAGGGATTGCCACGCAAATGGTCGTTGAGCGTCAATTGAACGCCCAAGGCATCAAACGCCATGATTTAGGTCGTGAAAAATTCCTTGAAAAGATTTGGGAGTGGAAAGCCGAGAGTGGTGGCAATATCACCCGCCAAATTCGCCGTCTAGGTAGCTCGGTGGACTGGAGCCGTGAGCGTTTTACCATGGATGATGGCTTGTCCAATGCCGTCAAAGAAGTGTTCGTGCGTCTGTACGAAGATGGACTGATTTATCGCGGTAAACGTCTAGTCAACTGGGATACTAAGCTACAAACCGCATTATCCGACCTTGAAGTAGAAAACCATGACGAGAAAGGCTCACTTTGGCATTTTCGCTATTATTTGACCGATAAAAATGCCAAAACCCAAGACGGTAAAAATTACCTTGTCGTTGCCACCACACGTCCAGAGACCTTGTTGGGTGATACTGCCGTTGCCGTGAACCCCGAAGACGCACGCTATCAGCATCTTATCGGACAAACCGTGACACTACCGATTACCGGTCGCATTGTGCCGATTGTGGGCGACGACAAGGCAGTGGACATGGAGTTTGGCACCGGCTGTGTCAAAATCACCCCTGCCCATGACTTTAATGACTACGAAACAGGCAAACGCCACAATTTGCCGATGATTAATATCTTTGATAATTCAGCGAATATCCTGCCAGAGATGCAGATTTTTACGGATTTACAAACCAAAGAACCACAGCTTGAGACCACGCCTAGCGAGTATGCAGGGCTTGAGCGGTTTGCCGCGCGTAAAAAAATGGTTGAGCAAAGCGAGGCTGAAGGCTGGCTTGAAGAAATCAAACCACATGATTTAAAAGTGCCCAAAGGCGACCGCAGTAACACCATCGTTGAGCCGTGGCTCACTGACCAATGGTATGTATCCATCGAAAAACTGGCACAACCTGCCATCGAGGCGGTGGAAGATGGGCGCACCGAGTTTGTGCCTGCTCAGTACAAAAATATGTATATGGCGTGGATGCGCGATATTCAAGACTGGTGTATCAGCCGTCAGCTTTGGTGGGGACACCGTATTCCTGCGTGGTACGATGACGAGGGCAATATCTATGTCGCCCGTTCTGTGTATAGTGCTTACGACCAAGCAGTTCAGCATAAAATGCAGGAAATACAATCTGATGATAGCCAGCAAGAATTATACAAATCGTTATCAGCAATTCATGAAAAATATAAAAACTTAAATAATCAAAAAATCGCAGATTGGTTGGAATTTGCGACACTCACTGAAGATATTAATAAACTAGGTATTCATTTACGTCAAGAAGATGATGTATTAGATACTTGGTTTAGCTCGGCATTGTGGACGTTTAGCACCCTTGATTGGACAGGCGAGCTAAACTTTGACGACTACAGCCAAGCACTCAAAACCTTCCACCCAACCAGCGTATTGGTCACAGGTTTTGACATCATTTTCTTCTGGGTTGCCCGTATGATGATGATGACCATGTACTTCATCAAAGACAAAGACGGCAACCCGCAAGTGCCGTTTAAGACGGTGTATGTGCATGGCTTGGTGCGTGATGGACAAGGGCAAAAAATGTCCAAATCCAAAGGCAACGTACTTGACCCGATTGACCTGATTGATGGCATTGATTTAGAAACCCTAGTCGCCAAACGCACCACAGGTCTTATGAACCCCAAAGACGCGCAAAAAATCGAAAAAGCCACGCGCAAAGAATTTGCCGACGGTATCCCTGCGTTTGGTACGGACGCGCTGCGCTTTACTTTTACATCGCTTGCCAGTACGGGACGTGATATCAATTTTGACCTCAAGCGCATTGAAGGCAACCGCAATTTTTGTAACAAGATTTGGAACGCCACCCGTTTTGTGCTGATGAACTGTGTCGATAAGGAAGGCAATGCGCTAAACATCGACAAAACCGCCAACACCGCACTGTGGGAATTGCCAGAGCAGTGGATTATGAGCCGTCTAAACTCCACGGTGAAAGCCATCCATGAGCACATGAGCCAGTACCGTTTTGACTTGGTGAGCCAAGATATCTATGAGTTTATCTGGAATGAATACTGCGACTGGTATGTCGAGCTTGCCAAATCGAGCCTAAACGATGAATCGGTAAGTGCTGAGCGTAAAGCCCAAATCCGCTATGTGCTGCTCAACTGCCTTGAAGTCGCCATGCGCTTTACCCATCCGATTATGCCGTATATCACCGAGAGCATTTGGCAGACCATTGCCCCTATCATCGATAAAAAAGCGACTGACAGTATCATGACTGCCGCCTTCCCAATAGCGGATGACAGCCTAATCAGCCTACAGACCGAGCATGATATGACGTGGCTACAAGCGCTGATTGGGGCGATTCGTAACATTCGCGGTGAGATGAAGCTTGGCAATGCGGTGCGTCTGCCTGTGCTACTTGACAATATCAGCGATGAGGAAACCGCGCGCCTAAGCCGTATTGAAAATCAGTTTAAATCGCTTGCCAAAGTCGATACGCTGACTATTGTGAATGCGGGTGACGGCGCTGATAAAGAGTTACCGTTGTCATCATCAAGTATGGTCGGGCAGTTAAAAGTGCTAGTGCCAATGAAAGGCTTGATTGACCCAACGGCGGAGCTTAATCGCCTTGCCAAAGCGCAAGAAAAACTTACCAAACAAGCTGAAAGTCTGCGTAGCAAGCTGTCCAATGAATCATTTGTGAGCAAAGCGCCTGCCAATGTGGTGGAAAGCGAGAAAGCGAAACTTGCTGAGATGGATACGCAATTGGCGGAAATGCATAAGCAAATTGAGCAGTTAAAAAATCTGTAATTGAATTTTCAATACTTGCTTATGCAGTAATGGTTACAGTTTCTTATAACTTGAAATTTTATAAATTTATTTGGGTTTAAAAAATAAACATTTATTGGATTTAATGTTAAATTTTATCTGATTTAAATATTAAGTTAATGAAAAATGTGTAAGATACATTTAGATAATGTGAATTCTTAGATATACTAGGCATAGTATCTAAGTTTTTTGCTACTTATTTCAAATTAATCTTGGGGATAGTTGTGAATGAGAACAGATGTTTTTGATAATGCGATTTTCGAATTAATTAACCAGAGCGCTATATCTTTAGAAAAGATATTAGATAGTGATTTATTATTTTTTCATGGTGGTATTTATCCGCATTATCTAAATTATTTTAGAGATTTTGTTGCAGAACTAGCACAAAAAAATGAGAATAAAAAGAACACGCTTACCATTGTATTGCGTACTCCTGGCGGATCTGCTGAAACTGCTGAGAGATTCGTAAATATTCTTAGATATCATTATGAAAAAATAAATTTTATTGTTCCAGATTATGCTTTCTCTGCAGGTACTATTCTATGTATGTCTGGTGACAAAATATATATGGATTATAGTTCAACATTAGGACCAATTGACCCACAAGTTCCAGTTCCAGGTAGTAATGACTATGTTCCTGCTCTTGGATATATTGATAAAGTCAAAGAAATTACTGAAAAGGGCAATCTTGCTCCAGCTGATGTAGTGCTTTTAAAAAGTATCGATTTAGGTAAATTAGCTTTATTTGAACAAGCAAGAGATTTATCAGTTCTTTTGCTAAAAGATTGGTTGGTAAAGTATAAATTTGCTAACTGGACTGAGCATAGAACCACAAATCCAGGTAATCCTGTAACACTTGATGATAAGAAGGCTAGAGCTGAGCAAATAGCATTAGATTTAGCTAATCATAATAAATGGAAATCTCATGGTAGAAGTCTAGATTTACAAAAATTACAAGAGTTACGTATTGAAATTGAAGATTATTCAAGGGATAATCAGTTATCCAAGCCACTTAAACAGTATAACGATGCACTTGTTGGTTATGTTGATAGGTTAAATATTCCTTTCTTCATGCACAATCGTTTAATTGCTGTTTAAATATAGGAGCAATTATCATGCAATTACATGAAAAAGTATCAAATTTAATGATGAACTATGAAAATTTTGATGTAAATTTAAAAGGTTCTTTGAGAAACGCCGAAAGATTGGCTATTGAGTATTCAGATGTATTACCTGAATCTTATAATGTAACTGGTGAACAACTTGCAGGAATGGCACATTTTTTTAATTCACATTCAAATTCAGGCATTGTAAATAATTTGAAATTTGGTACGGAATTATAACGGTACTATATTATCATAAAGTTGGTTCTATTTTCTTTTAAATTGAACTCAAAACCCACAAGATCTGTGGGTTTTCTTTTAAGGTTAAACAATTAATGCGCCTCATCCCAGTTATCACCGATGCCCACTTCAACCACCAGCGGCACGGCAAAATCCACATCCCAGCCTTTGTCTTTGGCTGTCTTAGATAGCACTTCTTGCATGGCATTTTTTATCAACTCGGCAATCGCCTCGGCTTTATCCTCATCCGCTTCAAACACCAATTCATCATGCACTTGCAAGAGCATTTTAGCGTTTTCTTTTGGCAATACATCATTGACTGCAATCATGGCAAGCTTGATGATATCGGCAGCACTACCCTGTAGTGGCGCATTAATCGCCGCGCGTTCTGCCGCTTGGCGCACACCGCGGTTGGGGTGCTGCATATCGGGGGTGAATAGCTTACGCCCCAAAATCGTGGTGATATAGCCTTGATTTTGGGCAGCCGTGCGGGTGGCTTGCATATAGGCACGTACCGTAGGGTAGCGGGCGAAGTACAGCTTGATATAGTCTTGCGCTTGCTGGCGAGTGAAGCCCAACTGCTTGGCAAGCCCAAACTCACTCATGCCATAGAGTAGCCCAAAGTTGACTGCTTTGGCTTGGCGGCGTTCTTCGCTCGTCACATCATCAAACGCCTTGCCCAAAATCTCAGCGGCGGTGGCGCGGTGGATATCATGCCCTTCTTGAAACGCGCAGATGAGCACAGGGTCATTGGCAAAGTGTGCCATCAGCCGAAGCTCAATTTGCGAATAGTCGGCTGATAGCACTTTGCGACCTTTGGGGGCAATAAACGCGCCACGAATCAACCGCCCAGTATCGGTACGAATCGGGATGTTTTGCAAATTCGGCTCAGTCGATGACAACCGTCCTGTGGTCGTCAACGCTTGATGATAACTGGTATGCACACGGTCGTTGCTGTCCGCCACATTTGCCAACGCGTCTGTGTAGGTGCTTTTAAGCTTGGACAGACTGCGATGTTCAAGCACGGTTTCAATTAGCGGATGGTCGATGGTGGCAAGCACCGCTTCACTGGTGGAGTATTGCCCTGTTTTAGTTTTTTTAGCGCCTGTAATGCCTAAGCGGTCAAACAGCACTTCACCCAACTGCTTTGGACTGGCAAGGTTAAAGGTTTCGCCCGCTTGCGCAAAGGCGACTGTTTCAAGTGCTTGGATTTTTTCATCAAAGCGCGCGGATAGTTCCCCCAAAAACGCTTTATTGAGCAAAATCCCGTCATGCTCCATTTGGCACAGGATTTGGGCAACAGGGATTTCTAGTTCATGCAGCAGTTTGGCGTTGTTCGGTTCGGCTCTGAGTTTTTCGCTAAACAGTTCAAATAGCTGATAGGTGATATCGGCGTCTTCACAAGCGTAGTCACTTGCCACGGTTAAAGGGACTTTGTCAAAGGTGATTTGCTTGGCGCCTTTGCCTGCCACATCTTCAAAAGTGATGGTCTGGGTGTGTAGATAGTGGCGTGCCAAGTCGTCCATACCATGGCGGGTAGCAACGGCGTTAATCACATAGCTGGCAAGCATGGTATCCATTGCCCAATTGCTTGGCTCGTTGATTAAGTTGATATCGTAATTTGCCAAAATATGCGCGTCGTATTTTAAGTGCTGACCGATTTTGCCGATTTGTGGATTTTGCAAAATCGGTTTTAACTGCGCTAAAACATCGTCGCGGGCAAGTTGTTCAATCCGATTGCCCATCTCATCAACGTGGGCAACAGGTACATAATAGGCTTCATGCGATTGCAGCGCGAACGACAATCCGACCAGCTCGGCATGTTGCCAATTCACATCGGTGGTTTCGGTATCAATGACAAAATGCTTTGATGTGCCAAGGCGCTGGATTAACGTATCAAAATCGGCTTGGCTGGTGACAGTGTGCCACTGCTTGTTGGCCGTATTTTTGCTATCTTGGCTAGTCTTAATCGTTTCCACCACAGCATTTTGAGCAGACTCAGCGGCTTTAAAATTGCCGTTATTGGACGGGTGAAACGGATGATTGAGCGACGCTATTTCACTTTTAAACTCCAGTTCGGTAAAAATTGCGCGTTTTTCTGCTATGTTAAAACTTGGGTCAGTCGGTAGTCGCAACGTCTCCCAGTCAGGCACGATATCAAGGTCGGTGATAATGGTCGCCAAGCGTTTATCCAGCGCAATGCTGTCGGTGCTTTGCAAAAAGGTTTGTTGTTGCTTGCCTTTTAACTGGTCGACATTGGCAAGGATATTGTCAATGCTGTCGTATTGCTCAAGCAGTTTTTGCGCGGTTTTTGCGCCGATGCCTGCGACACCTTTGATACCATCCGACGCGTCGCCCATGAGGGTGAGATAGTCGATGATTTGACGGGGCTCGACGCCAAATTTTTCTTTCACCCCTGCGATGTCATAGCGTTTGTCATCAAAGCTGTTTTCCACGATGACGCAGGGATTGACCAATTGGCACATGTCTTTGTCGCCTGTGGAGATGATGACATGATGACCTTCTAAGCAAGCACGGTGGGCGAGTGTGCCGATGATGTCGTCAGCTTCTACGCCTTCAATGGCGAGGAGCGGTATGCCCATCGCTTGTATCATTTTGTGAATGTAAGGGATTTGCTCGGCAAGTTCGGCGGGCATTTCTGGGCGGTCGCCTTTATAAATGGGGGAAAGCTTGTGGCGAAAGGTGGGCGCTTTGGTATCAAACGCCACCGCCATGTGCGTCGGGCGGTATTTTTCCATCAGTTTTTTGAGGGCGTTGAGCGTGCCGCGGATGGAGTTGGTGTGCAAGCCTTGGGTGGTTTGCATGGTGACAGGCAAGGCGTGAAAATTGCGGAACATATAATACGAGCCGTCCACCAAGATAAACGGCGGCTTGTCGGTGTTGATGTGATCGGTATCAAGTAAGGCAGTTGCAGTCATAGGATTACTTATCTTTATGTTGTTAAAATATAGGCTAATATCGAAATATAAGACAGTGTCAAAATACAGGAAAAAATTTTATATTATCCGCGTATTATACTGGCTTTTTGCGGCTAATCGTTAAGCATTTCAAACTCATCGATTGGCAGAAGGTGGATAGATTTTGGCGGATGCAAATCAGGTATGTGCTAAACAAGTGCGAAGTTTGGCGGGTCGTGATAGCGACAACTTTGCAAAAATTCCACCAATAGCCGATAGCCAATGTGCTACAATTTTTTAGCAATTTTAGGCGTTTTGCCAATTTTTAGGCACAACCAATTTTTAAGCAAAAAAGGGAACTTTATGGGCAATACCTATTACACACTGCTTGACCGCACCATGACCGATGATATCACCACATCAAACTACCGCTGCAATATCCACTGCCAAGGCGCATGGAATGACAACGAACAACACATGGCGGCAGCGACAGGGCTATTGGCTTACGAGCTTGAACAATTCAAACCGCGCAGTGATATGCGTATCGGGCGCATCAGTCTGGATATTTTTGGGCTGATTCATTTTGGCGATGTTAGCGTGACTACCCACATTATCCGCCCCGGTCGCACTATCGAACTGGTCGAAACCACCATGGCAGCCAATGGCAAAACTTGTATCGTTGCCCGCGCTTGGCGTATGCAAACTAGCGACACATCAGAGATTGCTGGGCTTGAAGATGAGCGAATCGGTCATCCAGAAAGCTACCCGAACTGGGACGGCATGAAGCATTGGGGCGGTGGCTATATCGACAGTATTTATCTCAAAGCCGACCCCGACAACCGCCAAGGCGACGGCATCGTGTGGATCAATACCGATATCGACATGGTCGAAGAAAACGGTCAAGTACAGCCCACATCCGACTTTGTGCATTTGATGGGCATGGTCGATACCGCCAATGGCGTGGTACCACGTATTCACCAACCCAATACCATTGAATGGTTTTTCCCCAATTTAGATTTGCAAATCCATCTACATCGTATGCCTGTTGGGCGTTGGCTGGGACTTGAGACCGTGCAACAATTTGGGGGCGATGGCGTGGGTCTGACCAGTAGCGTGCTACATGACGCACACGGCGTATTTGGTCGTAGCGAGCAAATATTAACCATTCGAAAAGCCTAAAAAACTATCAGGAGCAGCAATCATGGAAGATAACAACACGCTAACTGAACACTCGGTCAACGACGCCGAATTTTGGCAAAAACGCTATGACGATGGCTACACTGGATGGGACATCGGTAAAATTTCGCCACCCCTGCAAGCCTATATCGAGCATTTACTCGACAACGGCGTGAGCAAATCGGTACAGATTTTAATCCCTGGGGCGGGCAACGCCTACGAAGCAGGCTATCTTCATGAACAAGGTTTTAGCCATGTTTATGTGGTGGATTTTGCCAAGCTGCCTTTGGATAATTTTGCCAAGCGCTATCCCAGCTTTCCCAAAGCGCACCTGCTACAAGCGGATTTTTTTAGCTTAGACCCGGCGCAGTATCAGTTTGATTATATTATTGAGCAGACGTTTTTTTGCGCGATTGACCCTAGTAGACGCAGCGATTATGCCAAGCAAATGCAAGAGCTCCTCAAACCCACGGGTAAATTGGTGGGCTTGTTGCTCGATAAGCATTTTGAAAGCAATCCACCGTTTGGTGGCGATAAGCAAGAATATGAAACATTATTTCAACAGTTTTTCACCATTGATACACTGGCGCCTTGCTATAATTCAATTAAGCCCAGACAGGGTAGCGAATTATTTTTTATCCTGAGCCAAAAGAAGGTAGAAAACGCAAGTGTCCTCTAAGGTTTATACTACTAATCGTTAAACCACTAATTTTTCAATTGCTAATCGTTACCCTAGCATTTTTTTGACGATACACACTGATACACATTAAGGCAATCAAAATGATGTTTTTTGAACTTCATGAAGGCACGATTGGTTTGGAGGATATGAAGCGTATCGTCCACAGGTTACTTGAGAACAAGGCGGTGTTTAGACAGTTAAGCCCTGAGCTTTACAATGATTTGGCTTATATCATCACCCCGACGCTCGCGAGCGACCACAATGAAGCCAATATCCGTGCCAAATTTCACGAAGTTGTGCAAAATTTTGTGATTCAAGGCGACAGTGGTCAGCCCATGCGGTTTTATCGTGATGAACAATTTAATCGCTTGTACTTTGCTGATGAAGCAGGCTGGAAAGAAGCGCAGGGTTTTGAAGCGCGGGAAATGGATGCAAGCCTGCTTCAAAAACAATCACCTAAGCTTTAAAATCAGCTTTAAAAAAAGCTGTTAACAAGAGGTTAGCAAAAGGACGGGTAAAGTGCCAAAACACTTTCACATCCGTCCTTTTTTTGCTACGGTCAACTAAGTACGCTCTCGCACAATGAAGGGACGAGTCAGTAAGTCTTCATACGTGCCTTTGATAAGAATATCTTTGCTCACTTGTTGGATATTGGTATAGCCACCAAATGCCATACTGATGTCCATCTCGTTGTAGATAATCTCAAGCGCGCGGCGCACACCGTCCTCGCCATACGCCCCCAAGCCATACAAAAATGCCCGACCAATCATGGTAGCTTTTGCCCCAAGGGCAATGGCTTTGAGCGCATCTTGACCTGAGCGCACGCCACTGTCTAAGAAAATCTCGCAGCTGGTGGCATGGGTGCCACTTTCTGCTTGTACGGCTTGCACGATATCTGCCAGCATTGAGATACTCGATGCCGCGCCATCAAGCTGACGTCCGCCGTGATTTGACGCCACTATGGCATCGGCGCCACTGCGTACCGCCATCACAGCATCATCAGGGTCGAGGATGCCTTTGATGATAAGCTTGCCACCCCATAAGTCTTTGATCCATGCCACATCATCCCAGCTTAGCGTCGGGTCAAACTGCTGCGACGTCCAAGCACCCAGCGATGACATGTTTTCCACGCCTTTGACATGTCCGACGATATTGCCAAAGGTATGGCGTCTGGTGCCGAGCATATGCAAGCACCATTCAGGCTTGGTCATAAGGTTTAATAGGTTGGTGATAGTAGGCTTGGGTGGGGCAGACAAGCCATTTTTAATGTCTTTGTGTCGTTGTCCCAGCACTTGTAAATCTGCGGTCAAAATCAATGCCGAGCAATGGGCTGCTTTGGCACGGGCGATAAGGTTTTTCATAAATTCACGGTCGCGCATCACATACAACTGAAACCAAAAAGGCGCCATGGTATGGGTGGCGACATCTTCAATCGAGCAGATACTCATGGTGGATAGCGAGAAAGGGATACCAAATTTTTCTGCTGCCTGCGCCGCATGAATCTCGCCATCTGCCCACATCATTCCGGTAAATCCTGTGGGCGCAATGGCCACCGGCATGCTGACGGGTTGATCAATCATAGTGGTGGCTAAGCTACGTCCATCCATGTTGCGGAGTACTTTTTGGCGTAATTTAATACGGTCAAAATCGGTTTCATTGTTGTAATAGGTCGTCTGCGTCCACGACCCAGAGTCTACATAATCATAAAACATACGCGGCACTTTACGCTCTGCCACGCGGCGTAAGTCTTCGATATGCGTCATTTTGGATAAGTCTTTCATGGTGGGTCCTTTGCAAAGGGGCTAGCTACGCTTTTGAAATAATACGCATAAGGGTTATTAGGTTGCCATTTATTAAGTTGCGATGCGAACAATGGGCAATAAGCGTTAGGGAGTTGATTATAAAAAAAATTTGCCAAGACATAATGAATTAAAGTTTTAATATTATGCCAATAATCTATATGGGCTTTTCAGCTTAACGCCATAATATCCATGATGGAAAAAGGATAATATAACGTCTTGTTAGCGGTGACTAGCACGGGTATTTTATCAGCAAATTTCAGCATCTCTTGTTCTGGTAACTCGGCAATATCAATCGACTGCCAGCGTATATCGGCAACGGCTTGTGCTTGCAGCAATAAGCTTTCAGCGATTTCACACAGATGACAGCCCACTGTGCCATATAATCGCCAAGTAGTTGGGTCAGCCATAATGTGATCGTGCGGATTTGTGATGTTTTGGGCATCGAGGTCGGACATATTCTGCCTTAGCATATAGCCAAAAATGCCATAATACGTTATATTTTTAGCTTAAGCCATCGCTGCTTTTGTCCCCGCCGCTAGGAATACACCGTGACCAAACCCGCTACCAAAATGTCGTTAAAGCCCAAACCTGTCAACACAGCTTTACCACCTACCAACCGCGGTATCGGTGTTGGCGGCTGGTTTAAGCGTATTTTGCTCATAGTTATTGCCTGTTTTGTTGCGTTTCATGTAATAGTTGCAGCCTTATTGGTTGTCTGGAAAACCCAGCCTATCAATAACAGCATGTTCATGATACTGTATCGCTTGGGCAATTTTGCCCCTGTCAGTCAGACCTGGGTAGATGATAATCAAATTTCGGTGAATGTAAAACGGGCAGCGATTGCCAGCGAAGATGCTAACTTTGTCAATCATGCTGGCTTTGATGTGCAAGGCATTGAGAATGCGATTAAGAAAAATGAAAAAGCGGGCGCTATCAGCGCGGGCGGCTCAACCATTAGCCAACAGCTTGCCAAGAATTTATTTTTATACCCCAATCGCTCGTATTTTCGCAAAGGCGAAGAAGCGTTAATTACCTTGATGATTGAAAATATGTGGACCAAAGAGCGGATTTTGCTTGCTTATCTCAATGTCGCAGAGTTTGGTAAAGGCGTGTATGGCATTGAAGCAGCCGCTCAGCACTACTACCATAAGTCGGCAGCGCATTTGACCAAGCGACAAGCCGCATCTTTGATTGCCATGTTACCTAATCCCAAATATTTTGAAGACAACCGAAACGACCGCCGTCTGCTTAACAAAACCCAAATCATTCTACGGCGCATGGGTGCGGCAGATTTGCCCGACACGGAATAGTCAAGAAACTCATTTATCATTATACGCTTATCATTACATTGTTAACTTTACACTGTTAAAAATGCTTGACCATAAAAGGACTGTGCTATGCCAAACACTGCCAAACAAGATAAACCCAGCGAAGAGCATGTATCACAAATCAATCCGATACTAGGCTTTAACAGCATTTGCTACCCAAACGTGTTTGAATACCAACCAGACGATAATGAGCTATATTTTAATCGTGAATTGTCACTGTTACAGTTTCATCAGCGGGTACTCGCCCAAGCTACCAATCCTCGCCACCCACTGCTTGAACGACTGTTTTTCCTGATCATTTTTTCTTCCAATTTAGATGAATTCTTTGAAATCCGTGTCGCAGGCTTGATGCAAAAAGTACAAATGGGCGATGTGGTGAGCAGTATCGATGGTATGCGTCCCAGTAAAGTTTTGTCATATATCTCTGAAATCGCCCATCATGCGGTGGATGAGCAATACCGTATTTTAAATGATGAAATTTTGCCTGCACTGGCGGAGCAAGACATTCGCTACCTAAAACGTGATGAATTGACCCAAGAGCAAGCCGCCTGGGTAAAAAAATACTTTGCCGAACAAGTCGCGCCGGTGCTGACGCCAATTAGTATTGACCCTGCGCATCCTTTTCCTAGATTGGTCAATAAAAGCTTGAATTTTATGGTGGGCTTAGAGGGCAAAGATGGCTTTGGTCGCGATATTAACATGGCAATTGTCCCTGCACCCCGAAGCTTACCGCGGGTTATTCGCTTACCCAATGAACTGACAGGCGGTAAAGAACATCATATCATGCTCACCGCAGTGATTCACGGGCATATCGAAGACTTGTTCCCTGGCATGACGGTCACTGGCTGCCACCAATTTCGTTTGACCCGTAACGCCGATTTAGATTTATCCGATGATGTCGAAGACTTGGCGAAAGCGTTGGAAGGTGAATTGGAAAACCGCCGATTTGGTGCCAAAGTGCGCTTAGAAGTGACCACCCATTGCCCACAGACGATGGTGGATTATCTGCTTGAAGAGTTTGGTTTAAGCCCAGAGCAGCTATACCGTGTCAATGGTCCTGTCAATTTGACCCGTTTGTTGTTTGATTTTAAAATCCCAAATTTGCGTTATCAGCCGTTTAATCATGCCATTCCCAAAGCGTTTCGCCGTGATAGCTTGGACAAAAATGAAAATGTGTTCCATGCCATTCGTAAGCAAGATGTCTTGCTGCATCATCCGTTTCATTCGTTTTCACCTGTGGTCAACATTTTGCGCCAAGCCGCCAATGACCCGCATGTATTAGCCATCAAACAGACCCTTTATCGCTCAGGGACAAACTCTGAAATTGTCCAAGCGCTGGCGGAAGCTGCGCGTAAAGGCAAAGAAGTCACCGCTGTGATTGAGCTGCGTGCGCGCTTTGATGAAAAATCCAACATCGAAGTAGCAAACTTTCTGCAGCAGGCTGGGGCAGTGGTGGTGTATGGCATCGTAGGCTACAAGACCCACGCCAAGCTGATGATGATTGTGCGCCGTGAGGAAGATAAAATCCGCCGCTATGTGCATTTGGGCACGGGTAACTACCATGCGGGCAATGCCAAAGCTTATACCGACTATGGTCTATTTACCGCCAATGAAGCAATCACCGAAGATGTGCATAAAATCTTTAACGAACTCACAGGCATGGGCAAACCAGCCAAAGTGCAAAAACTACTGCATGCCCCCTTCACCTTGCATGACAGACTCATGGGCTTTATCGACAACGAAATTGCCCATGCCAAAGCAGGCAAAGAGGCGCATATCATTATCAAGGTCAATGCGATGACCGAAAAACTATTGATTGACAAGCTATATGAAGCATCGCAAGCAGGCGTTAAAGTCAATCTGATTATTCGTTCGATGTGTTGTATTCGTCCGCAATTACCCGGCGTATCCGACAACATCACCGTGCGCTCTATCGTTGGGCGTTTTTTGGAGCATACCCGCGTGTATTATTTTGCCAATGGGCATCAAAATCCCAATGCTAATGGCAAACGTACCCACCGTTTATATTGCGCCAGTGCAGACTGGATGGAACGCAATTTGTTTAGCCGTGTTGAAGTGGCTTTCCCCATTGAAGACCCCATCGTCTTTAAACGCATTATGGAAGATTTGCACAATTATCTCAAAGACAATGTCAATGCATGGGAGCTTGATGCCAAAGGCGCATGGCGAGCGATTATCCCTGGTGAAGGTGAAGCAGCATTCTCGGCACAAGATTATTTATTGACCAAAATCACCAGAAAAAGCTAATGTTGCTAGTCATAGGTTTTGAGTCAATTACACCGCCATCTATATATAGAAGATGGCGGTTTTTTTGATGAGTGCTGCGCTGACATAAACCCAATGTCCGAAATTTACCGAATAGTAATAAATCCGCCAAAATTTCACACAGCTAAACACTTATCACATAGTGATAACAGCTTGTTACGCGAACACTTATCACAAACTAGCTTTATTTGCTACTATCAAACTTATAAAAGCAAAAGTATGAAAGCGATTGAATTGGCTATTTTTTTACATAAATTTAATCGCGCTCTATTTAAAAGTCTTTGATTAAAACCTTAGACTTGAATTGATACTAAAAAATCATAAGGAAAATTACCATGTCACAGAATCAAGCACAAAACCAAGCACAAAATCAATCAAGCAACCAAACCGAAATTCAAAAAGCAACAGAAAATGTGGATCCCAGTCAATTATCAGAAAACTTGGACAAACAAAATAGTGTGAAAGGTGAGCCACAAGACTTAGACAAAAGTGAAAACACCCCTTTTATTGACGAATCATTGCGTACCGACAACCACTAGAATTTTAATTGTTAAACTTTTGAATACTAAGCTTTTAGTCATTCAATTTTGATTGACTAATTTATACAGCTCAACCTACAAAAATAATAACTTATTGAGCGATAACAATTAATTAAAGGAATAAAAAATGCAAAATCAAAATAACGTAGAGATTGTAGATCCAAAAACGGGTGTCGCCGTGACCCCGCAAGCCGTCATAGTAGAAGACAGTGTCACCCACCAATCGGGTGATGGATTAACCGCAGGCATGTCACCCTCAATGGAAACGCCCGATATTTTTGATAATACCCCACAAGCGGCGGTAAAAGTCCAATCTGCAGAAGACGTAGCGAATGGCGAATTATCGGATGAAAATGTGGCACGTATTTCCGAGGAAGAGGCGCAGAAATTACAGCAAACTGCCCAAGCCAATCTTAATGCAGAAAACTCACTTCATACGTTATCAGATGGTAGCGTAGATATCGACCGCGATCACTAATTTTCGATATCACTAAGTTAAGTTTAAGCATTGTATTGGGTTGATACCCAAAAAGGAATGACCATGAATTCACCAGAAGCACAAACCAAACACGTTAATTTAGGCGATAAATCCGCCGAGTTTGTTGATCGTCGTGACCAACCGGGACAAGCGTTTGATGATAATGTCAATGAACATACCATTGGCAGGGACGCGGTTGGTAACGAACAGCTAAAAAGCGACACCATTAATGAGCGCAATCTTTATACTACCCCAGAAAATGCCCAAAAACGCACTATTAATCCTGATGGCTCTATTCCAAGCGTTGGTAGTGAGTGAGAGTAAGTGGCAGTGAGTCAGTTTAAGGATTAAATTGTAATAGCTAACCATAACAGCTAACCATCCACCCCATTTGATGGTTAGCTTTTTTTATCGTTACAGTCTACAAAAACCTCACGCAATCCAACTCGGTATACCACTATGAAAGCGTAATTCATCATCGGGTTCATCGATAAGCTGCGCCTCTACTTGACGAAAAAACGCCACCCGCGCATCAATCGGCTCGTCACTGATACTTTGCGCCAATGCCAAATAATCTTCAAAATGACGACTTTCTGATTTTAGCAAATAGCGATAATATTTTGCCAAACGCTCATCCTCAATCACTTGTG
The DNA here is from genome assembly GCA_902506225.1 of Enhydrobacter sp. 8BJ. Lineage (GTDB taxonomy): Bacteria > Pseudomonadota > Gammaproteobacteria > Pseudomonadales > Moraxellaceae > Faucicola. The sequence continues at coordinate 754,262 of LR733345.1, forward strand.
ACAGTGCCCAAAAACGTTCACACGATCGGGCTTCGATGAAAGCACCAATAATTAACGTGTCTATCATCGCTTGCGGCTCATAAGTGCGTTTATGTTTGAGCATACCTGCAGCGTAGCGACCTGCAGCAATATGTTGCCACGCTTGTCCACGCTCTGCCATCAATCCCATCACTTGCTCATAATGGAGCATTTCTTCTCGAATCAGCTGAGCAAGCTTTAATTGCAGCTCGGTATGCGACATATAGCGAAAAATCAGATTCATCGCGGTGCCTGCGGCTTTTTTTTCACAATTGGCATGATCTTGGATGATAGTCGGCAAATCTGCCATCGCAGCTTTTAGCCATTTATCCGACGTCGTACTACCCAAAAACGCCAAAACAGGGGTGATATCAATGGGCTTTGGCTGATAGACAGAGTTATCGTTATCCAAGTCGATGACGGCTAATTCATCAAAACTGCTGTCCGTTTGTAGTGGGTTATTGATAAGAGCGGAATTTGACAAGGGATTACTCACTTATTGACACGTTAATAAAGTGATATTTTACCAAAAATCAGTGATAAAACCCTTAGCACAAAAATTTATATATAACGATTATTTAAAAAATAAATAGTTTTTATTTCTTTATTTTTATAAATGATGTTCGTATAATCAAACGTGAATTTTTTGCTATTTTAGACCAAAACATAAGGAAAAATGCCATGTCAGAACGCGTTCAGAAGGGTAGTTTAGCGATTGATACACAGCTTTATGACTTCATTGCCAATGAAGTTACGCCAGTCGTGGGCATCGATAACGAAAAATATTGGCAAGAATTTGAAAAAATTGTCAAAGCATTCCAACCCCGTAATAAAGCATTGTTGGCAAAACGTGACGAGATTCAAACCCAAATCGATGACTGGCATGCCAAAAACCCCGCTAGCAACGGTCAAATCGACAAAGCCGCCTATACCCAATTTTTAAAAGACATCAACTACATCGTGCCAGAAGGCGATGACTTTTTGGTTGAAACCCAAAACGTGGATGACGAAATCGCCCATATCGCAGGCCCACAGTTGGTGGTACCTGTACGCAATGCCCGTTATGCGCTAAACGCAGCAAATGCGCGTTGGGGCAGCTTGTATGATGCGCTATATGGTACTGATGTCATTGATGAGACCAATGGCGCAGAAAAAGGCAAAGGCTACAACCCTGTTCGTGGCGGCGAAGTCGTAAAATACGCCAAAAACTTCTTGGATGCCAACTTTGCCTTAGCTGAAGGTAAATATGCTGACGTCACTGGTTTTAAGGTTGAAGACGGTAAATTAGTGATACGCCAAGGTGACAAAACCACCTCATTAGCCCAGCCAGAAAAATTCGCGGGTTTCTTAGGTGATGCGGCAAATCCAACGGGTATTTTACTGAAAAATAATGGCTTACATGTCGAAATCCAAATTGACCCATCAAGCCATGTGGGTAAAGATGACCCTGCAGGTATCAAAGATGTCTTGATGGAAGCTGCGGTTACCACCATTCAAGACTGTGAAGACTCAGTCGCTGCCGTTGACGCCGAAGAGAAAGTAGAAGTATATCGCAACTGGTTTGGGTTGATGAAAGGCGACCTGAAAGACAGCTTTGAAAAAAATGGCAAACAAACCACCCGTACCATGAACCCCGACCGTGAATACACCGCGCCAGATGGTGGTAAAATCACCTTGCACGGCCGTTCAGTGATGCTGATTCGTAACGTGGGGCATTTGATGACCAACCCCGCGATTTTAGTCGATTTTGACGGCCAACAAGAAGAAATTTATGAAGGTATTATGGATGCGCTAATCACACCACTGTGTAGCCTGCCAGATATCTTGGGTAAAAACAGCTTAAGCAATTCACGTACAGGTTCAATGTATATCGTAAAACCAAAAATGCATGGCCCTGAAGAAGTACAATTTACAGTTGACTTGTTTGCCGCGGTTGAAAAAGCGTTAGACCTACCCGAGAATACCTTAAAAGTCGGTATCATGGATGAAGAGCGCCGTACTACCGTTAACTTAAAAGAATGTATCCGTGTTGCTAAAAACCGCGTTATCTTTATTAACACAGGCTTTATGGATCGTACCGGTGACGAGATGCACACCAGTATGAAAGCCGGTCCCTTTGTCCGTAAAAACGACATGAAGAATACCGATTGGCTCAATGCTTATGAGCGTTGGAACGTAGACATAGGCGTCAAATTAGGTCTACCTGGTAAAGCGCAAATCGGTAAAGGCATGTGGGCAAAACCTGACAACATGAAAGAAATGGTTGCCACCAAGTCCAATCATCCAAAGTCAGGCGCGACTTGTGCCTGGGTACCATCACCAACAGGCGCAACGCTTCACGCCATGCACTACCATGAAACCAACGTCATGGACGTGTTAGATAATATCAAAGACCGCGAGCCTGCCAAGCTAGATGACATTTTGACCGTGCCACTTGCTACGGATACCAACTGGACAGATGAGCAAAAAACTGCCGAGCTTGAAAACAACATTCAAGGTATCTTAGGATATGTAGCGCGCTGGGTTGACCAAGGGGTTGGCTGTTCTAAGGTACTAGATATTGACGACGTTGCCTTGATGGAAGACCGCGCTACCTTGCGTATTTCTAGCCAGCACGTCGCCAACTGGCTAGCGCATGGGGTTGTGACGCCACAACAAGTGGATGACGTACTCAAACGTATGGCAAAAATGGTCGATGAGCAAAGCAAAGACGATCCTGCTTATATCCCAATGGCAAATGACTATAACACTTGGGCATACAATGCAGCTCGCGATCTTATCTTTAAAGGTACAGTACAACCCAGCGGATATACTGAGCCATTGTTACATCAAGCCCGTCTTAATCTCAAAGCTAACTAGATTTTAGCAAATCAAACATATCAATCATTCAAAAAACCATCAGATTTGTAACTGGTGGTTTTTTTATGGCATAAAAATATTGCAAAATGTTTCAGAGTGAATTATACCAAACCCAAAAAATATAATAAGGTGCGTTTTACGCACCATTTTTGGCGAGATATAGCCAGCGGTGCATCGTATGCGTCCTACACAAGCAAGACTTTAACTATTGGGTTTGGTATTACTCCAATTTCACAATTAAATTTAGATTCTGTTAACTGTTTCATTGTTTTGTAACAAATTGTTGGCAAAATCTATCTATACAAAAGAATTGCTACGCATCTGTGTAGTTTCACCTAGGATATTGTGGAGAAATCCTTATGAAAAAAATCGCAATCGCTTCAGCCATCGCTTTAGCTTCAATCACTGCTGCCCATGCTGCGCCAACTGTATATGGTAAAGCATTTTTAACCTTAGATTATGTTAGTACAGACTACGATGCAGCTAACAAGACAGATGAAGATACATTTAAACTTACCTCTAATCAATCACGTATCGGTTTTAAAGGTGACGACGATTTAACTGACACCACTAAACTTATTTATCAATTAGAATATCAAATCAACCCTGATGACGATAGCCAACAGTTTAGATCACGTAATACTTATGTAGGCTTAGCCCACAACACTTTAGGTACTGTACTAGCGGGACGTCATGATACCCCATTAAAACTTGTACAAAACAAAGTTGACGTATTTAATGACACCTTGTTTGATATGGGAAATGCGGGCGTATCAGGGGAATACCGCGCTAACAACGTATTAGCATATCAGTCACCTGCACTGGTGGGAATGCCAATTACTTTTATGGCAGCCACTGCATTATCTGAAAATGATACAGATGGTGATATTCTCGTTTCCGCAGCATCTGGTACGAAGCCTGCGGTCTATCGTGATAGAAAAGTAAAAGATAACGGTTATTCTGCATCATTAGCCTATGACCAAAATGGTCTTTATCTAGGTGGTGCCTATGATAAAGACATGGGTTCTAATAATGTGAATACAGGCACTATCGATAATACTTGGCGTTTGGTTGCTGGTTTAGATATGGGCAAAATGAATATGGTTTCGGGCTTAACTTTAGGTGCTCTATACCAACAAAGCCAATACTACGATAATTATAGCATCGTTAACAACAACCGCGTTAACAAAGCCAGTGAAGATGAAAAATCTTGGCTAATTAGTGGTAAATATAAAGTTGGTGCAACACCTTGGGCAGTTAAAGCACAATATGTTAATACCACTGACGAGAAAGGCGTAAAAGATGCTGATGTAAATGAAATCGCAGTTGGTGGAGAATATGCATTCAATAAAGCCACAACCGGTCATATTTACGCTGGTCAAATCAGCCGTGACAATAACAAAGATGAAACTATCGTAGGTACGGGTATTGAATACAAGTTCTAATATATCTAGCTCTTAGTTTATCGTAAAAGCTAACTAATTATTTAGTTAGCTTTTTTATTTTCATTAACGCTAAAAAATTAATTAAAAAAAATATGATTTAATACTAGAAAGAATATTATGTCACTAAGATTAAAAATAAACTTACAATCACGTAAAAATTAACAAAACTATTGCAAAATATTTCAGAATTGATATTCTATAAGGGAGAAGTATGAATTTAGTAACAAAAATGATGGTAATGTAATTTATTGCTAGGATTGTTGCTAGATTTATACAATTAATAGTTGATGCTATTAATAGTAATCAAAGTAATAGTTTTCTTGCTTTGGTTATTCGGAGAGATAGTGGTGCTGACAAGTCACCAGTTATCTAAAATTTGTTTTTACTGATAGAGATGACATATGAAAAAATTACTTTTAGCCACAGCCGTCGCTACACTTTCAGTTTCTGCTGCCCATGCTGCGCCAACTGTATATGGTAAAGTATTTTTGACAGCTGACTACACTGATACGAATTACGATGATAACTACCGTGCCAGTGCTACTGCAACTTCAGCACCTAATGACGAAAGTACAGTCAAACTAAACTCAAACGCATCACGTATTGGGTTTAAAGGTAGCGATGAGTTAACTGACACTGTCAACTTGGTTTATCAATTAGAATACGGTGTAAGCCCAGATGATGACCGTACTCAGTTTACTTCACGTGATACTTATATCGGCTTAGCACACAATACTTTAGGTACTTTAATTGCGGGTCGTCATGACACCCCATTTAAATTGGCTAAAGGCAATGCCGACGTATTCAATGCTAATGTTGATACTTTGAGTATTTATAATGCCGGTCCACGTGGGTATACCAACCTAGGTGAATACCGTGCTAACAATATGGTGGCTTATAAATCACCGACCATTGTTGGTATGCCAGTGACTTTTACAGCGGCTGTTAGCTTGTCTGAAAATGATTCTGAAGGTGATAAATTACTAGCTGATGCGGTTTATAATCCTGATGGTACAGTAAAAACTGCTGCAAAGTATACGAATGAAGCCGATAAAAAAGATAATGGATATTCTGCTTCATTGGTTTATGATCAAAATGGTGTTTATTTAGCCGCAGGTTATGACAATAACATAAATGTTGAAGATACAGCATGGCGTTTAGCGGGCACCGTAGACATGGGCAAAATGAACATGGTGCAGGGTCTGACCTTGGGTGCGTTATACCAAAATGCTGATTTATTCAACGAGAATGATGATGCTAAAACTTGGTTAATCTCTGGTAAATATGCTATTGCTAACACACCATGGACTGCCAAAGCGCAATATATCAACACTGATTTTGGTGACAATGATAGCTCAGAAGTTGCGGTAGGCGGCGAATACGCATTCAATAAAGCGACCACGGGTCACATTTACGCGGGTCAAATCAGCCGTGACAACTATAAAGATGACACTATCGTAGGCACGGGTATTGAATACAAATTCTAATATATCTAACTTTTAGATTGCTGTAAAAGCTAACTAATTCTTTAGTTAGCTTTTTTATTGGCAGAATAAAGTTCGCTATTATGTTGAACAGAATCAACAATTATCAATTTGATTAAAAATAAATCACAAGTGATATAAAAAGTGTAAAAACTATTGCAAAATATTGCAAAATATTTCAAAATTGTTATCCTAGTATTTAGAAGTATGATTTTAGTAATTAGTAAGAATAAATTGTAAATATATTCAAACTTTATTGCTAGATTTATACAGTTAATAGTTGACGCTATTAATAGTAATCAAAGTAATAGTTTTCTTGCTTTGGTTATTCGGAGAGGTAGTGGTGCTGACAAGTCACCAGTTATCTAAAATTTGTTTTTACTGATAGAGATGTCCTATGAAAAAATTACTTTTAGCCACAGCTGTCGCTGCACTTTCAGTTTCTGCTGCCAATGCTGCTCCAACAGTTTACGGTAAAGTTCTGTTAACTACTGACTATGTTGATGGTAACTTAACAGTAAAAAAAGATGGTGATAAATTAATCGATGAAGATTATAGTACCACCCAACTAAATTCTACAGGTTCAAGTAATTTGACAGGTTCACGTATCGGTTTTAAAGGTGCGGAAGCATTAACAGCTAATACTGACCTAGTGTATCAATTAGAATATGGTATTGATGTTGATGCGGACAAAGGTAAAAACTTCCGTTCACGCGATACTTATATTGGTCTATCAAACAAACAATATGGTACCTTAGTTGCTGGTCGTTTGTCTGCAATCGATGATAATATCAATTACGCAGGTCAAACCGTTAGTCTATATGACACCTATAGCACAGGTTTCAGCGTCGAAGCTGCTGATGAAGAAACAGCAGATATTTTAGGTGTTAAAAAAGGCGAGACAGTAAAATTCTTGGCATCTTGGGACGGTAATCGCGCTAACAATTCCCTTGCTTACTTCTCTCCATCATATAATGGTCTTCAGTTCATGGGCATGTATGTTATGGAAGAAAAAAATTCAACTGATTTATCGACTGAATCAGAAGCATTCGGTGCAGGCTTAAAATATGAGCCAACTAACCAACCTTTCCGTGCAGGTGCTACTTATATCAAATCTAGCGACTTCAGCACAACTCGTGTAAGTGGTGCTTATGATTTAAATGCTGTCACTACGTTAGGTGCACTATATCAAGTAACCGATCTTGACGAATCTGAAAACGAAAACCTATTCACTTTGAGTGGTGCTTACAAAACTGCCACCCCTTGGACTGTATACGGCCAAGCTGACATGGTTAAAAATCTAAGTGGTCTTGACGGTGTAGATGGTTCACGTTTTGTAGTTGGTGGTAAATACGGCTTCAACAAAGCAACTACTGGTCACGTATATGCGGGTTACAGCAAAATTGAAGCTAGCGAAGATGGTTATGAGCTAGATGCAAGTGGTTTTGGTATCGGTACTGGTATCGAATACAACTTCTAATCTTCTCTAGAATTTGCTATCAAAAAATCCACTCAGCGATGAGTGGATTTTTTTATGAGTGCGCGATTTATTGATAAAAATAATTTTTTGCTAAACCTAGGCATTTTCGAGTAAAATTCTTTTTTACCAACGAGCGAAATAGATAACATGACAAAATTCATCTTTGTAACTGGCGGTGTCGTTTCTTCACTTGGCAAAGGTATCACCGCTGCATCGGTAGCCGCGATTCTTGAGGCACGTGGTCTGAAAGTCACCATGACCAAAATGGACCCTTATATCAATATTGATCCAGGTACAATGAGCCCGTTTCAGCATGGTGAAGTATTTGTTACCGAAGATGGCGCAGAGACTGACCTGGATTTGGGCTATTACGAGCGTTTTTTGCGCCACTCAAAAATGACGCAACGTAACAACTTTACCAGCGGGCGTATTTATTCAACCGTGATTGAAAAAGAACGTCGCGGTGATTATTTGGGCGGTACGGTACAGGTCATTCCACATATTACCGATGAAATCAAAGCGCGTATCCGTGCCAGTGGCGAAGGCTACGATATTGCCATGATAGAAATCGGTGGTACTGTCGGTGATATTGAAAGCTTGCCATTCATGGAAGCGGTGCGTCAAATGCAAGTTGAACTTGGCCGCAACAATGCGATGCTGATGCATTTAACCCTAGTGCCTTATATCGCGAGTGCAGGCGAGAGCAAAACCAAACCAACCCAGCACTCAGTCAAAGAATTACGCAGCATTGGCTTGCAGCCTGATGTGCTAATTTGCCGTAGTGAACACGCGATTAGCGATGATAATCGCCTAAAAATTGCATCGTTTACCAATGTTGAGCAACGTGCCGTTATCCTTTGCCCAGATGCCAAATCCATTTATCAAATTCCAAGTATCCTGCACGCCCAGCATTTAGATGATTTGATTTGTGAGCGCTTTGGTTTAGATACCCCAGAGGCGGACTTAAGTGATTGGCACCAGTTTACCCAAGCGTTGTTAAATACCCAAGAAACTGTAACTGTGGCGATGGTGGGTAAATACGTCGAACTGCCTGATGCTTATAAGTCAATCAATGAAGCCTTGCTACATGCGGGCGTGGCAAACAATGTCAAAGTCAATATTGACTATGTCGATGCCGAAAAACTTGAAAACGATGACAGCCTGTTTGAGTATATTAAATCTGCCGATGCCGTACTCGTCCCTGGTGGATTCGGTGAGCGCGGCACCGTGGGTAAAATGAAAGCGATTCGCTATGCCCGCGAAAACAATGTGCCTTATTTGGGGATTTGTTTGGGAATGCAATTAGCCGTCATTGAGTTTGCGCGCAATGTATTGGGTTTAGATGCCAACTCAACAGAGTTTGATAAAAAAACCAAAGCGCCATTGATTGGTTTGATTACAGAATGGTTTGATGAAAAAGGTGAACTACAAGTACGTAGTGACGCCTCAGATTTGGGCGGTACCATGCGTTTGGGTGCCCAAAAAGCCGAGCTTGTGGAAGACAGCAAACTGCGCCAAATCTATGGCAGTCCTGTGATTACTGAGCGCCATCGTCATCGCTATGAGATGAATGGTCGCTATATTGAACAGCTTGAGAATGCCGGTATGAAAATTTCTGGTTATTCAGCCAAACAGCATTTGGTTGAGTCAGTAGAAATTGCCAATCATCCTTGGTATGTGGCGGTACAATTCCATCCAGAATTTACCAGCCAGCCACGCGGTGGTCATCCATTGTTCAATAGCTTTGTTGCAGCGGCGAAACAAACCAAAAAATAGTATTTATGATGCACAACAAAACCATCTGCTACAGGTGGTTTTTTGTTTTTAGCCATCTGTGTATCTAGCCAATTATGCTATAGTGACAATCAATAAAAACTTTGACAACATACTGAGAGCCCTATGACCACTAACTTACCGACACCACAATCTCATATTCAGCTCAACGATATCACCATCGGCAATGATCAACCGTTTGTGCTGTTTGGCGGCATGAATGTACTAGAAAGTAAAGATTTGGCATTTGAAATTGCTGAAAGCTATATTGAAATCTGTAAGCGCTTAAACATCGGCTATGTGTTTAAGGCAAGTTTTGATAAAGCCAATCGCTCAAGCTTGTACTCTTTTCGTGGTCCAGGTCTGGAAAAAGGTATTGAATGGCTAAGCGATATTAAAAAAGCGTTCAATGTACCCATTATCACTGACGTACACGAGCCGTACCAAGCTGAGCCTGTGGCAGCAGTGGCGGATATTATCCAGTTGCCCGCGTTTTTGAGTCGGCAAACTGACTTGGTAGCAGCGATGGCAAAAACCGGTGCGATTATTAACGTCAAAAAAGCACAGTTTTTGGCACCCCATGAGATGAAGCATATCATCAATAAATGCCTTGAAGCCGGTAATGATAGAATCATCTTGTGCGAGCGTGGCAGTGCGTTTGGTTATAACAATCTCGTTGTTGATATGCTTGGCTTTGACACTATGAAAAAAATGCAGGTTCCCGTGTTTTTTGATGTGACCCATAGCTTGCAGCAGCCAGGGGCAAGAGCAGACAGTGCAGGCGGTCGCCGAGAGCAAATTACCACGTTAGCACGCGCTGGCATGGCAACAGGATTGGCAGGGTTATTTTTGGAAGCGCACCCAAATCCTGATGTTGCCAAATGCGATGGTCCTTGTGCGCTGCGGCTGAGTCAGCTTGAGCCGTTTTTAGCCCAGTTAAAACAGCTTGATACCTTAGTCAAAGGGTTTGAGGTGTTAGATACCCACTGATTTTTACGCAAGTTTTTAACACAAATTTGCAACGCCTTGTTATTAAAATGCTATCAATCGATAACGAGGCTTTTTTTTGGCTATGGTATAGTGGTAGCTTATAGGATTAGAACAATATTTGATAACCCACAGCATAAATACAGGAATAACCATGGCAATTCAAACAGTCGCGTATGATTTAAAAGGCATTAATGACCCAGCAGGCTATGAGGAAGTCATGAAAGCGTTAACCACCATCGGCGGGGTGCAGGCAGTGCATCTTGAACCTGAAAATCATCGCGTGATTGTTAGCTTTGATGATACCCAGACGTCAGTTTTTGCCTTCAAAGCTGCGCTGACCAATGTCGACTATATCACCGAGCCTTTCCCAATTGAAGCACCTGCCAACCCTGCCAACAATCGCACTTTAGCGGGTGATTTGGCAAAAGACGGTAGACTTTCCTAAATTGCTTGTTTAGTAGCTACGCTCGGTGCGGCAAGCGTGCTTGGCCACTGAGTCATTTTGTAAATCATCTTGTACGCCATCTTGTAAACCCTCTAAAATGCTACAAGTGGGTGAGCCATCTCCCAAACAACTATCGTGCCATCCTTGCAGGGTGGCTTTCATTGATTGTAACCGCTGTATTTTATCGCTTAGTTCATCAATGTGATTGCGGGTTAATGCTTTGACTTGGGCATTGCTACGCTGCTTGTTGTCTTGTAGAGCCAATAACGCTTCAATTTGCGCTAATGAAAATCCCACATCACGGGCATGTTTGATAAATTTTAGACGCTGTAATTGGGTATCGCTAAAGACACGATAACCACTGTCAGTGCGTTGGATGGTCTGTAATAAACCGAGTTTTTCGTACTCACGAATTTGCCTAGGTGATAATTCAGTCAATTTAGCCACTTCATTAATATTCATTTTTTGCTTGACCTTGACCTAATGTTAAGGTTTATAGTAATACCACAGTGTGATAAATCAATCTTTTTTTTTCAAAGAACGTAAAAAAGGAGCGTAGTATGACAACCCAAACCATCACCTTAAATATCCAAGGCATGACTTGTGGCGGCTGCGTCAAAAGCGTAACCAATGCCCTCAATCAAGTGGCAGGGGTGCAATCTGTCGATGTCAGTCTTGACCATAACAACGCAACCATCAGCTTTGATGACAGTCAAGCCCAACAAAGCACGCTTAAAGAAGCGATTGAAGACGCTGGCTTTGACGTAGTATAACGACGCCACGTAAGACACCATACAAGACAGACACTATCATGACTACCCAATCGATACACGCGTCAGACAACGCCCATACCGAGCAAATCATTCTTGATATCGATGGCATGACTTGTCAAGCCTGTGCCAGCCGCATCGAAAAAGTGCTCAATAAAAAGCCTGCGATAGTGCAAGCCAATGTCAACTATGCCAATGAAGTGGCGCAGGTGCAGTTTGATGCCTCACAAACCAACGCCGAGCAGATTGTAGAATGGGTGAAAAAGACAGGCTATGAGGCAAAAGTACAGCCGCAGAACGCGCTATTTGCGCATGAAGCCCATGAGCAGAAAGTGCCCTACAACTTGATTGCGGTTTGGATTTGCTTGCTGCCTTTTTTGATTGGTATGGCAGGCATGATGATGGGCAGTCATGCACTGATGCCGCCGCTGTGGCTACAATTTGTGTTGGCAACTATCGTACAGTTTGGCTTGGCGACAGCGTTTTACAAAAGTGCCTGGGCGAGTATCAAAGGCGGTCTTGCCAATATGGACGTGTTGGTGGTGCTTGGCACACTGACAATTTGGGCGTATTCGACCTATAGTTGGTTAAGCTATCTGCAAACCACAGCCCAAATGGGACATGATGGAATGGCGCATAGTATGCCCCATGTGTATTTTGAAGCCAGCGTGATGGTGATTGCCTTTGTCAAAATGGGCAAGTACCTAGAAGCCCGTACCAAAAAACATAGCCTAAATAGCATCAATTTGCTATTAGCGCTCACCCCTGAGCAAGTGGAAGTTAAAAACCCCAATCCACAAAGCCAAGATGCGCAGTGGCAAACCCTGCCCCTTGAGCAAGTCACGGCCGGTCAAATTTTACGTGCTAAAGCAGGTACTCGCATTGCCACCGATGGCATCGTCACCGCTGGCGAAGGCTGGTGTGATGAGAGCCACTTAACGGGTGAATCAGTGCCCCTGTCTAAACATATTGGCAGTACGGTGCTGGCAGGTGCCATGGTAGAAAACGGCAGCTTTGAATACCAAGTCACCGCCAAAGGCAGTCAAACACGGCTTGGCGATATGATACAAGCGCTCAACGACGCCCAAGGCAGTAAAGCCCATATCGCCCGTATCGCCGATAAAGTCGCGGGGATTTTTGTGCCGGTGGTGGTTGCCATCGCATTGTTGACTTTTTTTGCCAATTATTGGTTCTTAGGCGCGTTTGACACGGCACTCATGCGCGCGGTGGCGGTGCTCGTGATTGCTTGCCCCTGTGCATTGGGACTGGCGACGCCGGCAGCCATCATGGCGGGCATGGGTGTGGCAGCACGCTCAGGGGTTTGGTTTAAAGATGCGCAAGCCTTAGAAGCGGCAGGTGCAATTGATACGGTAGTATTCGATAAGACAGGCACCATCACCCAAGGTAAACCCCAATTATCGGCAGCGTACCTGATAGATGACAATCTAAAACTGTTTAACTTAGACAAAGCGGCACTGCTGCAGCTCGTTGCCAGTGTCGAGCGTCATGCGAACCACCCGCTTGCGACCACGCTAGTGAACTATGCTGAAGCCTACAATAAACAGACTGATACGCCTCAAAATCCAGCGGCATTTACCATAAGCCATGTAGAGACAGTGCTGGGGCAGGGGATACAGGCACAGGTAGCCACGATTGGGCGAGTGAAAATCGGCACGCCAAGTTTTGCCAATCTTCAGTTGCCTGCAGCGACTATCCAAGCCAATCCCGTTTGGCAAATTGCCAGTCAAGTGGCGGTAAGTATCAATGACACCCCTGTGGCAGCCTTTGCGCTAGCTGACGAGCTCAAACAAGACAGTGTTAAGGTGATTGCGTCGCTGCAAGCCCATCATCTAGATGTGGTAGTGATGAGTGGCGACAAGCAATCGGTGGTAGATTATGTGGGTCAGCAGATTAACGCCAGCAAGGCACTTGGCGAGCTGTCGCCACGTGACAAAGCGCAGCACATTGATGAATGGCAACAACAAGGCAAAAAGGTGGCAATGGTCGGGGATGGGGTGAATGATGCGCCCGCGATGGCAACGGCGACCGCAAGTTTTGCGGTAGAAGGCGCAACCGATATTGCCAAGCATAGCGCCACGGCAAGGCTAATGGGCGAGTCGCTCAAACATGTCGATTATGCGGTCACAATTGCTCGCGCAACCCTGCGTAATATCAAGCAAAACCTATTTTTTGCGTTTATCTATAATTGTCTTGGTATACCGTTAGCAGCGTTTGGGCTACTCAATCCGATGATAGCGGCAGCGGCGATGGCGCTGAGCTCGATTTCTGTACTACTTAATGCGTTACGATTGACTCGATTTAAAGTGTCACATTAGCCATATTTTATCGACTTTGCAATTGATTTTAGGTTGTGGCTGTAGCGCTGCATAAGAATATTCACCCCCACCAACGGACATAGTATCGCCTAAACGGTATTTGGTTTTTCTTATAGTTAGAATTTGGTTTTGCTCATCCCAGCTCGTGGTTTCGGCTGGAAAAACAACCGCTTGATTACCTATCATCAAGCAATTATCTTTTAAGTTAAGTGGACCCGTCAGTTTTGCCATCGGTGCAATACGATAACCTTCTTTAGTAAGAACGCTAGGCATAACAACTAAAGGGCTAGAAAGATTAGGCTTAGTTATATCAAGTGATTTTCTGACTTCAGGATGCGTAATGACCGTTGGTGGTGGGTTTGATAAAATTTTTGATTGACAACCCAACAAAGTCAGCAGCAAAAAAGTGCATAGGGTTGTGATGGATAAAGAGGTTTTAATCATTACGATTTTCACTTATATGAGTAGATATTTAGTACGATGAGTCTAACAAAATATGGTTTTCTATCCTACTAAAAAAACTTACCAAAATATGCTATTATGGCGAAAATCTTACTTTTACTGGATAAAAACAGGAAACGCCATGTACGCTGAAGAAACCACCACCAATAACCAAATCAAAGATATCATTGCCCGCGAAATTTTGGACTCACGCGGCAACCCAACCATTGAAGCCGATGTGATTTTAGCGGATGGTACTATCGGTCGTGCAGCAGCACCATCGGGGGCATCGACAGGTTCACGTGAAGCGCTTGAGCTGCGTGATGGTGATGCATCACGCTATCTGGGTAAAGGGGTTAAAAAAGCCGTTGCCAACGTCAACAGTGAAATTCGTTCATCACTGGTTGATATGGATGTATCAAAACAACAAGACATTGACAACAAATTATTAGCGCTTGATGGCACAGAAAACAAAGAAAAATTGGGCGCCAATGCGACCTTAGCAGTATCTTTAGCAGCAGCCCGTGCCGCCGCACAATCACAAAAACTGCCACTTCACCAGTACATTGCCAATCTACGTGGGCAAACATCACTATCGATGCCGGTGCCGATGATGAACATCCTAAATGGCGGTGCCCACGCGGATAACACCGTTGATATCCAAGAGTTTATGATTGAGCCTGTTAATTTTACCAGCTTCGGTGAAGCCTTGCGTGCGGGTACAGAAGTGTTTCATAGCCTAAAATCTGTGCTAAAAAAACAAGGCTTGAACACCGCAGTCGGTGATGAAGGTGGCTTTGCACCAAACTTACGCTCAAACGAAGAAGCGATTACAGTCATCATGCAAGCGATTGAGCAGGCAGGTTATACCGCAGGTAAAGACATTTACTTAGCGCTTGATTGTGCCTCATCAGAGTTCTACCATAAAAACGAGCAAGGGAACGGTCAATACGTACTTGAAGGCGAAGGCAATAAAGCCTTTAGTTCAGAAGGTTTTGCGGATTATTTAGCAGGTCTTGTGAGTCAATACCCAATTATCTCGATTGAAGATGGTCTAGATGAAAGCGATTGGGATGGCTGGGCATACTTAACGCAAAAATTGGGCGACAAAGTGCAGCTCGTGGGTGACGATTTGTTCGTGACCAATCCAAAAATCCTACAAGAAGGTATCGACAAGCACATTGCCAATGCGATTTTGATTAAATTCAATCAAATTGGTACTTTATCAGAAACTTTAGATGCTATTTATCTAGCGAAGAAAAATGGCTATGCCACTGTCATCTCACACCGCTCAGGTGAGACTGAAGACAGCACCATCGCTGACTTAGCTGTGGGGACAGCTGCAGGTCAAATTAAAACAGGCTCACTGTGCCGTTCTGACCGTGTTGCCAAATATAACCAATTGCTTCGTATCGAGCAGATGGTCACCGCAAGCTACCACGGTGCTGACGAGTTTATCGGTTTACGCAACCCAAAAGCCTAACTTTAAAAGCCTAACTTTAAAAGCCTAACTTTAAAAGCTCAGCGCCAAAAGATTAACTCTGAAAGCTTAAATTTTGAAGCTTGATAAAGCATTGAAGTGATAAAAACCTTAACCCATGACATTGAATTTGCTACAATGCGTGGGGTAAGGTTTTTTTATGCCAAAAGTTTTTATTATTGAGTGCTGTCATGACTTATTTGCGTCAACTGTTTATGATTATTTTTGCGGTGATTGTGTTGTTATGTCTACAATACCAGTATTGGTTTGGCACCAATGGTCGTGGCGATTTGGCAGCGTTAAATAAACAAATCAGCGAACAGCAATTCATCAATAGTGATCAGCAAAAAGCCAATGAGGTATTGCTTGCCGATGTTAAAGACTTAAAAAGTGGACTTGAAGCGGTGGAAGAACACGCTCGCTCTGATTTAGGCTTAATCAAGCAAGGCGAAACCTTTGTGCAAATGTCGACCGCTAGCAGTGTGTACAGTACCGATGTCATCACAACGACTGCCCAAAATACCGCCACGCCTCACCCATAAAAACGCATAAAACTGCCAAAGTTATATTTGTCTCAATTTTTACTGTCTACTGTTTACTTTATTGTTGAAAAGACGCCATGTCAGAGCTTAACGCGATAGCCGCCAATTTATCTAACAACCTTACGATTAACACCGTGGTCGTCGCTGCAGGCGTTGGCAAACGCTTTGGGAGCCAGATGCCAAAACAGTACACCCATATTGACGGTCAGACGGTGCTCCAACACACCATAGCGGCACTAAGCAAAGTCCAGCAACTAAGCACTTGCTATTTGGTGATTTCTGAAGAAGATACGATTGCCAAAACACTGGGCTTTAGCATGCCAATCGAGTGGGTGATAGGTGGCAAAGAGCGAATGAATTCGGTGTTTAACGCCGTGCAAGCGATTTGGCAACAATATCAAACGCCGTTCAGTGAAAAAGCCTTCAGTGATAACGACAGTCATCATACGTATGATAATCATTGGGTACTGATTCATGATGCTGCGCGTCCTTGTGTCAATCCAAGCGATATAGAAAAATTGATCACACAGACCACGCAGCAATTTTTGCAACAGTCACAGCAAAAGCAAGGGCAAGAGTCAGCAGGTGGCTTATTAGCAGTACCGGTGCGTGATACGGTCAAACAAATCATCCCTGCACAAGACCAAGTGTTGGCACAAAAAACGCTTGATCGCAGTCAGTTGTGGCTAGCACAAACCCCGCAGATTTTCCCATTGGCAACACTGTATGATTATCTGACCCAAGCCATTGAGCAAACGATTGCGTTTACTGATGAAGCCAGTTTATTTGAGCATTTTGGCAAACAGCCGTTATTGGTGGAAGGCAGTCATAGCAATATCAAACTGACTTTTCCAGAGGATTTGCAGTTTGCGCAGGTGTATTTGGCGAAACCTTAGCAAAAATGGCTTGGCAACAAATTGAGGTTACCGCTAAAAGTGCATAAGAAAAGAAGCCCATAACAAAAGAAGCGCATAAGTAAAAAAAGGCAAAAAGAATTTATAAAGCCACAAAAAACAAAAAAGCCATACTACATTAGCATGGCTTTTTAACTGTATTTTTTAGCGTTAACACTAAAAAAATTGGCGTCCCCACGGGGATTCGAACCCCGGTTACCGCCGTGAAAGGGCGATGTCCTAGGCCTCTAGACGATGGGGACACTAGCACGCTTAGTTTATAGCGTGACCTCGACCGCTTTCACCGTTAATGTCGAAGTGGAGCGTATAATATATATTTTTATTTCTGCCGTCAACTGTTTTTTATGTATTTTTTTATATTTTTAACAATTAACCCATGATGTGGGGTGACCCATGATACTTGGTATAGAGGCAGGACAAGCGCATTAGTTGGCTAATGCGCTTAATTGCAGTGTTGTATAAAAAGTGTTGTCTAAAAATTTAGCGCCGTGCTTATGAGTGATTGTTTTGCGACTCAGGCGTTGTATGAGATTGCGGCGGCAGATTAGCGGCTTTATTTTTTAAGTGATAGCGAATCCAAAAATGGGTTACGATGCTAATCACAATCGATAAACTGATAAAACCTAAAATGGTCATCCAAATATTCATTTGTACGCCCATAGTGACCTCCTTTTCTTTTATCACCTTTTTATCAAATGGCATTAGCTTTTATCAAATATTGTTCAGGTTTAGTGTAGCAGGTCTGGCTAACAGTATTGAGCCATTCACGTAATGATGTGTGGTAGCGATGTTACTGGCTATTTTGCTTGTGCCAATCGTGATATGAAATAGGAAATAGACAGTTTGCAGCGATACTTTTTTCGCACTTTGTGCCAGTTTTACGTTACTATTCATCTTTTCAACCGCTTATTTTATTAATGCCATTTTATGACAACGATGATGGCGTTTTGGCAACTGACACGGTTGCAGCAAGGAAAATAATTATGAAAGTAGTCATCAGTGATGGCATCGAATACGCCCTAAATCTTAATTATCGTACCATCGATATTGAATCGACCGACTATACCAATATTGCAGCAATTGTAGTCACGATGACAGACTTGCCGCGTGTGTATCAAGATATTGAGGATTTAGGTTTTGCCATTCCGATATTTGTGGCGATTGAATATGGTGATGTAGTCCCTGATGAATGGCTACCCAATGTGTATGGTGTGCTAGAGCTGGCAGATGATCAAAAGTTTTATAACGGACAATTGGTCAATGCGGCAGCGGCGGATTATATCGCCACGCTTGATCCGCCTTTTTTCCAAGCCTTGATGGACTACACCGACTATGGCAATGCGGCATTTGACTGCCCTGGGCACCAAGGCGGACAGTTTTTTCGTAAGCATCCTTCTGGCAGACGCTTTTATTTATACTTTGGGGAAACGCTGTTTCGCGCCGATTCTTGTAATGCCGATGTCCGTCTCGGCGATTTGCTAATTCATGAAGGCCCAGCTTTTGAGGCACAAGCGCATGCGGCGAAAGTGTTTAATGCAGATAAAACCTACTTTGTGCTCAACGGCACTTCCTCTTCCAATAAAATTGCGATTGGTGCCTTAGTGGCGCATGGTGATTTGGTGCTGTTTGACCGTAACAATCACAAATCTGTGTACCAAGGCGCCTTAACCATGGCAGGTGGTACGCCTGTGTATTTAGAGACCGACCGCAATGCTTATGGTTTGATTGGCGGCATTCCTGCCCATTGTTTTGAGGAAGCCGAAATCCGTGAGCGTATTCGTGAAGTTGCGCCAGACAAAGCCGATGATGTCCGCCCATTTCGCTTGGCGGTAATTCAGCTCGGCACGTATGATGGCACTATTTATAACGCCCGCCAAGTGGTGGATCGCATCGGGCATCTGTGTGACTATATTTTGTTTGACAGTGCCTGGGTGGGTTATGAGCAGTTTATCCCGATGATGCGTGATTGCTCGCCTCTGCTACTTGAGCTGGGTGAAAATGATCCTGGAATTTTGGTGACCCAATCGGTACACAAGCAACAAGCGGGCTTTTCTCAAGCCTCACAAATCCATAAAAAAGATAACCATATCAGCGGGCAAGCCCGTTATGTCAATCATAAACGCTTTAACAACTCGTTTATGATGCACGTGTCTACTTCGCCGTTTTACCCGTTGTTTGCCTCACTCGATGTCAATGCCAAAATGCATGAAGGAAAAGCCGGTCAGCGCATGTGGCATGAGTGTGTCATTGGCGGTATCGAAGCACGTAAAATGCTGCTAGACACTTGTACCATGATTTTACCGTTTGTGCCGCCTACAGTAGATGGGCAAGCTTGGCAAGACTACGATACCGAAACCATTGCCCATGATATTCGTTTTTTCCGCTTTGAGGCAGGGGCACGTTGGCATGATTTTCAGCATTATGCCGATGACCAATACTTTATCGACCCCTGTAAACTACTACTGACCACGCCAGGCATTGATATGCAAACGGGCGAGTATGAAGCGACAGGGATTCCTGCCGCAATTTTGGCGCATTATCTGCGTGAAAGCTCAGTCATTCCAGAAAAAGCCGATTTAAACTCGATTTTATTCTTACTGACGCCTGCCGAAACCTTGGCAAAATTCCAGCACTTGGTCGCCCGTATTGTCAGTTTTGAAAAACATATCCGCGAAAACAGCCCCGTCACCCAAGTGTTGCCGACACTGGCTAAGGCATATCCGCAGTACCGCAAACTGACCATCAATGAACTTTGCCAACTCATGCATAACTTCTATGCCAAGCATCAGCTCAACAAACGACAAAAACAAATGTTTGAGCGCGAACATCGTCCCAAGGTTGCTATAAGCGCGTTTGATGCCCATAATGCCTTTATCCGTAATGAGGTTGAGCTGGTATCGCTGCATGACATCAAAGGCAGAATCGCCATGGAAGGGGCGCTACCGTATCCACCAGGGGTGTACTGTATTGTACCTGGCGAAGTGTGGGATGGGGCGGTGCTTGATTACTTCTTGGCATTGCAAGAAGGCGTTAATCGCTTGCCAGGCTTTGAGCCAGAGGTGCAGGGCGTGTACTGGGAGTATGACGACCAAGGTAAAAAGATTGCCTATGCCTATGTGTTAAAACAGTCCCACCAAATTTGATTGACGGTTT
Source organism: Enhydrobacter sp. 8BJ (assembly GCA_902506225.1). Classification (GTDB taxonomy): domain Bacteria; phylum Pseudomonadota; class Gammaproteobacteria; order Pseudomonadales; family Moraxellaceae; genus Faucicola. The sequence continues at coordinate 774,392 of LR733345.1, forward strand.
TTGATTCATAGGCTTTAATTGACCGGCTTTGATTGAAAAAGCCTAATGCTTGATAAACTTAGTCGCTTGATTGTGTTTATCGCTTATATCGCTTTTAACATTTTTATCACTGTTATCATTGAGTGTGAGCAGCTTGACAGCCGCGAGCATCAGTAAGGTCTACATTTGGCGCGTTTGCAGCAGTAACCAATGGCGCAAAATTTGGTCTGTATAGATTGCTCTGTTCTGTATAGATTGCTCTGTATAGATAGGCGCGATGTTATTTAATTAAATGATAATCATTATTATTTACATTCTCAATCTATTATTGGATAATGACGGCTCAATTTTTTAAGAGGCAGTCAAACAATGACAATGAAAGATTTTCGTCTCTATATGAGGCTTGGGCACCGCTATGTTGGATTCTTTATGGTTGGCATTATGCTCGTCTATTCGCTAAGTGGCATGTTGCTGGTATTTCGCGACACTGATTTTTTAAAGTATGACAACCATATCCAAACCAAAGTAGCGACGAACCTTGATGATAAAGGCTTGGCAAAGGCGCTTAAAATGCGTGGCGTGGACGTGACCAAACGTGAAGGCGATGTGGTGTATTTTAAAGAAGGGCAATACAACGCAGTGACAGGTGAAGCGGATTATACGGTGAAAAAACTGCCTGTGGTATTAGATAAAATGGTGAATTTTCATAAAGCGCCATCTAAAGGTAGTATGGGTGGCCTCAATGTACTGTTTGGCTTGAGTTTATTATTTTTTGTGCTGTCGAGTTTCTTTTTATTTGCCCCAAGTTCCAAAATCTTTAAACGTGGTTTGGCGTTTTTTGCCGTTGGGGCGGTGTTATCGGTGATTTTGTTGATGTTGTAAATTACCCTAACAAAAAGTTTTTCAGCAGCGTTTTGGCGCCTTCGGTGGCGAAGGATTCTGGGTGATATTGCACCCCTTGAATCGGATAGTCACGGTGGCGAATGCCCATGATTTCATCGCCTGCTAGACTGGCATCTTTGAGGTTTTTATCACTATGTTGCTCACTAGATACCACACTGGTCACTACCAAACAATCGGGGAGTGAGGCGGCGTCGACCATGAGTGAATGATAACGCATGATGTCAAGCTGCTGTGGTAAACCTTGATACACGCCTTGACCATCGTGGCGAATCGGTGACGTCTTGCCATGCATGGGCACATTGGCTCGCACCACTTGACCACCAAAAAAATGCGCAATCCCTTGCATGCCAAGACACACGCCTAGTAGCGGCGTGGTTTTGCCAAGCTCAGTAATGACGTCACCACACACGCCAAAATACGCAGGGTCATCGGGCGAGCCAGGACCGGGGGAGATGATAATGCGGTCAGGGTTCATGGCTTGGATATCCGCCAAGCTAATCTCATCATTGCGTTTAACAACCACGTTAAAAGGCTGATTGTCTGCGGCTAGAATCTCACCAATATATTGGTATAGGTTGAAGGTAAAAGAATCGTAGTTATCAATAATTAACACTTGCATAGTCAACTCTAAAAATAGGTTTGGCGGTTATTCTAAACGTTTAAAACACTGCTATATATCTTGCTATCATGCCAATCCATCATAACCTTTGTCTGTCTTAAGCTATCGTTATGATTAAAAACTAGCTTACGACACTGGCGCAAAATTGGACAGTACAACTTTCATCGCAGACAGTTTTCGTACGATTTCTTCATATTCATCTTCAGGGTTAGAGTCATACACATTGCCGCCGCAAGTTTGCGCATACGCTTTTTCGCCGTTGATAAACAGCGAGCGAATCGGGATAGCAAAAATACAGTCCCCATTAAAACAAAACTGACCGAGTGCGCCACCGTAAGCGCCGCGACCATCGGGTTCTAGCGTATTTATAATTTTCATCGCCTCAATTTTGGGTGCGCCCGATAGCGTGCCTGCGGGAAAATTACTGGCAAGTGCGGTGAACATATCATGATTAGGGTCAAGAATACCGACGATTTCACTGGAGATATGCTGGACATGTGAAAAGCGCTTGATATCCATTAAGTTACGCACTTTTACCGTCCCAAAGCGTGCCACCCGCCCGATATCATTACGATGTAAGTCCACCAACATATTATGTTCGGCGATTTCTTTGGGGTCATTGAGCAAGGCGCGCGCTAATTGGCGATCTTCGGTCTCATCCTTGCCGCGTTTGGTGGTGCCCGCCAGTGGGAAGGTTTCCATCTCACCATTGCGCAATCGGAACAACAATTCAGGCGATGCGCCGATGATTTTTTGGGCGCCAAATTTGACATAGTACATATGCGGTGACGGGTTGACTTCGCGCAGTTTACTATAAATTGGCATAGTATCGCCTTGGATGCGATAATGCGACTTGAAACCCACTTCACACTGGAAAATCAGCCCAGCTTTAATGTCTTCTTTGACTTTCATCACCGCTGCCGCATGTTGCTCGCGGTTCATCCCATCGCCCAAATGCTCAGCAGTCGGCTGGGTATAGTCAGGCGAAATAGCGTTCAATAATGACTTGATTTCGTCAATACGATTGCTTTGGTGGTCGGTATCGTAATAATAATAAAAAATTTCACCGGTCATCTTATCAAGGCTTAACCCATCTAAGTACACCCCGAATTTGAACGGCTCGAAATCATCACTGGTTTGAATATTCAGGGTCGGCTCAAAAAAATTGACACTATCAAATCCCAAAAAACCGACCAATCCGCCGGTATGGCTACGTGAAATCACATGTTGTGGGGTGATTTCGCGCAGTAGTTGGTAAGGATTGTCACAGGTATAATCCGTGCTTTCCCCCGTGCGATTGTTGATGATAGTTAAGGTATGGCGGTCTTTTGCCAACACCGTCATCGCAGGGTCAAAGCCAATGGCATGATGACGTGAGATATAGCTTTCTTCGCCCAACGATTCCAATAAAAAACAGGTAGCGTATTTGGCTTCGATGCGTTTAAAGAGTTCAAAAAAATCAATGTCTTGTGCAAGTTTAATCAGGCTTGGTTTACTGGCAAGGGCGATTTTGGGCGGTTTGGCGTGTGTAGTCATCATAGTGTCTTAAATTTATAGTGTCTTAAATTTACCGTATCTTAAATCTATAGCGGCTTAAATTTACCGTATCTCAAATCTTAATCAATGTTTCAGTGTTCTAGTATGATGATACATTGTAATCAGATTAAACCCTGCTTGCAACTCTTTTATAGCATGCCAGTTATTTTCACACGGGTTTTCATCACACTTCTACGCACCCCAAAGTATGTCACCCCAAAGTATGCTACTGTGATAGGCTTATTTACGCTTGAACCTATTATCAGAGACTTATTGGGTTAAATGACTCAGATTTGGCAATAATTGATTAATATCGTGTTGACCATACGCTTTGGCGCCCCGTGATACCGTCGCAATGCCCACTCCCAAGCGCTCAGCGATTTCGCGTTGTGGCAGCGCTTGCTGAAACAAGGCAAAAATCTGGATGCGGTTGGCGATTTCTTTTTGTTCTTTTTCAGTCAGTAGCGCTGCCAAAATTTCGCGGATAAAGTCACTATCATCAGTTTGGCTCAGTAGCTCAACCAAATAATCATAGGCGGGTAGGGATGATGGCGAAGTGTGCGGCATAGTAGGTTTTTTTTGAGTAAAAGATAACAAGTAAAGCATTTCAGTGTTCTAGTATAGTGATACATTTTACGAATTTTAGCAACTGAACTCAATCGATTTTTATCCCTGCTGAAACTGGAGGGGTGAGATGGGCAGTTACTTTTGATTACAAAAGCGCAAATAAATGAATATTTAATCAAAGCTTAGTCGACACAAAGTCTCTTTAGCGAGGTTGTATAATGTGGTTATAATAAAATTGCTTAGTTAAAAATCTAAGTGAGTTTATTAATTATAAACAATGACTATCAATCATAATTTTTATAACCGCGCCGTTGTCTTTGTTTATTGTGTAGCAGTCTTAATGGGCAATTAAGAATGTGCAGTTAAGGTTAATGTTAAAAGGTAGCAACGCAGTTTAAAGAGTTAGCTAACGCTAATGTTATTCAACACTAGTTTTATTCAAAATAGGGCACTTCATTATGACAACCAACGCTAAGAACAACAGTGAATTTTTAAAAAATATGGCTTTTAAAAAGGTCGATCACCAACCACAGCGGGCGGATTATCAATCTAATCAACCTGGCAATTCGATGCCGTTTAGCGATGCCCGCGGTAACTATCAGCGTAATATCGGTTTTGATACTGGACGTTTTAAAGATAGTAAAGTCTATATCGTCGGCAGCGGTATTGGCGGTCTGGCAGCGGCGTATTATTTTATCCGAGATGCCCATATCCCAGGCGAGAACATTACCTTTTTAGAAGAATTAGCGGTGCAAGGCGGCTCACTCGATGGCGCTGGTAATGCTAAAGAAGGTTATATCATGCGCGGTGGTCGTGAGATGATTACCACCTATGAGAATTTTTGGGATATGTTCCAAGATATACCGGCGTTAGAGCTACCAGAGCCTTATTCAGTGCTTGATGAATACCGCCTGATCAATGACAATGACCCCAACTATTCCAAAGCACGGTTGATTTATAACAAAGGCGAAATCAAAGATTTTCACAAGTTTAATCTTAGCAAAGCCGACCAGCTTGCCATCGTCCGTTTACTACTAAAAAATCAAGACGAACTCGATAATCTTACCATCGAAGATTACTTTAGCCAAAGTTTTTTGGATAGTAATTTTTGGACGCTATGGCGTAGTATGTTTGCTTTTGAAAACTGGCACAGCTTACTTGAGTGCAAGCTTTACATGCACCGCTTTTTGGAAGCCTTAGATGGTATCAAAGATATGTCAACCCTGTTATTTGCCAAATACAACCAATATGACAGCTTTGTGGTACCTGCGCAAAAATTTTTAATCAATAAAGGCGTCAAACTACAAAGTGATACGTTAGTGACTGCGGTTGATTTTGAGCAACAAGGGGACAAAAAAATCGTTAAAGGGCTGACAACCACCCAACAAGGTCAACAAGTCCATATCCCTGTATGGGACAATGATTTTGTGATTATTACCACAGGGTCAATGACGGAAGATACGCGTTATGGCACCAGTGACACTGCGCCTGATATCCGTCTAACTGATGATGAAATGGGAAAAACGAAAGGCTGGGCACTATGGAATGACCTTGCCAAACAATCCGCTGTGTTTGGTCGTCCAGAAAAATTTAACCGCCATGTACCCAAATCCGCCTGGATGTCAGCAACATTAACCTGTAAAGACTCGGCGCTTTTACGCAAAATCAGCGAAAAATACTGTGTCAATCCGCCGCTATCAGGCAAAACAGTCACAGGTGGTATTGTTACTATCACCGATTCCAACTGGCTTATGAGCTTTACTATCAACCGCCAACCGCAATTTCCTGACCAACCCAAAGACGTGGTGGTGATATGGGTGTATGGGCTATTGATGGATAAAAAAGGCAACTACGTGCCAAAAACCATGCCAGAATGTACGGGGCATGAGATTGTGACGGAGCTACTATACCACCTAGATTTGCTTGAGCAAAAAGATGATATTTTAGCCAATACCATCGCTAACACCGCCTATATGCCGTATATCACTTCAATGTTTATGCCACGTGCCAAAGGCGACCGTCCACAAATTGTACCCGAAGGCTGCACCAATTTAGGTCTCATTGGTCAATTTGTTGAAACCAACAATGATGTGGTGTTCACCGTTGAAACTTCGGTACGCTCGGCGCGGGTTGCGGTGTACACCCTCACAGATAGCAACAAGCAAGTGCCTGATATCGTGCCAACCCAATACGATATTCGCAACATGCTCCGCTCTGCCAGTACACTCAACGATGACCAAGGCTTTATCGGGGAGGGCTTACTGCGCCGAGTACTCGCCAATACCTATTATGAGCACATCTTGCCACCCGTCGCCAAAAAAGCGCCCAAAGACAGCTCGTTGATGCAGACGCTTGCCGAGCAATTTGAAGTAGTTAAAGCCTTTTGGCATAAAGAAGGCCATAAAGATGAGCAAAAAGCGCAGGATAAAAAATAAGCTTTGATAAACATTTGTCATCAAGTGGAAAAATCCTCCTGCCGATAGGGGGATTTTTTATCAGCAAAATTTCCTTTGCGCCTAAAAACCCTATTTCGTAAAACGGTGGTTTCAAGTATATTAAAGGTAAAATCACACATCATAAGGAACAAGTGATGAAACTATATACCATGAATTTCCCCCCAAATCCTCGCAAGGTCGACTTATTGTTAAAAGTCAAAGAGCTTGATATCAATGATATTCATAATTTACAAGTCATCAACGTGGATATTGGCAAAAATGAGCAAAACTCGCCGGAGTTTTTGGCGGTCAATCCACTCGGGCTGTTGCCTGTATTAGTGCTTGATGATGGCACTGTGCTCAACGATTCACATGCCATTTGTGAATACCTTGATATTCGACTCGCAGGTAATGGTAAGCAAGTGATGGGCTCAGACCCTATACAGCGCGCCAAAATCACCGCCATGTCACGCAATGCGGAGTTTCATGTGCTGTATAACATGATGCTGGCTTTCCAGCATGGGCATCCATCTCGCGCCTCGGTGGGCAACCAAGTACCTGGTATGGCAGAAGAGAGCTTCAACCGCGTCAAAAAAGCCTTGCCGTACTTTGACAAGCTATTATCGAGTCATAAATATTTGCTCGGTGATAGACTTACCTTCGCTGATATCGTGTTGTATGTTGGCTTGGATTTTGGGCGAGTGATGAAATTTAATCCCAAAGATGCCAGTGTGGTGGGTGACCATGTGGCACGTTTTTATGCGCAAATGAGTGAGCGTTTTGGTAAAAAATAACGGTTGTTGAGATAAAAAAGGGCAAACTAGATGCCCTTTTTTTATTTGTAGTGGTCATTGCTTTTATCCACCATTTCTATTTACTGCTTTTATGCCTAGTTTTTTTCAATAGAGCTAGGGTTGTCATCCCGACTGATTGTTAGCCATTAATGCACTGATGCCATCATATAGGGTGTCATTGACCGGCGTGTCAATGCCATGCTTATCCCCCAATTCACGAATCGTCCCTGCAAACAAATCAAGCTCACAGCGTCGCCCTGCTTTTAAATCCTGCCGCATGGATGGCATGCCTTTGGGATCCAGCGCATCCATAATCGCCAGCCATTTTTTGAAATCTTCCTCGGTCAAGGTTACGCCTTCAGCGTGTGCCACTGCCATCACTTCACGCATGGCGGCTTTGAACATCTCGCGCGCTTCACCCGCTTGTTGCACGGTATCAAAGGTGCCTTGATACAATGCCACGGTTTGATTGACGCCGGTATTTAACATCAATTTGCCCCACAGCTGGCGCGGCATGTCATCGCTTACTGAATGCGGAAAATTGACTTGATTAAAGAGGGCATCGACTTGTTGCACGCGCGCGCGTTCAGCGCTATCAGTTGTCATCGCGCCAATGACCAATTGTCCATGATCGCGATAAATCAGTTGGCTACCATTTTGCCCATTTTTTTCATGCGGCTCATTTTTCATGGCGTCCATTTGCTGCGCCACACAGTACACAATGCGCTCGCCACCAAAGGCGTTTGCCAATACTTTTTCGCTAGCGATACCGTTGAGGGCAGAAACAATCAGCGTATTGGCGCCAAGTTGACTTTTGATGAGCGGTAATACCTCATTTAACTGATAAAATTTGGTACAGACGATGACCAAGTCGGCGGGCGTGGTGATGGCGTTGGGCGTGACATAGTTGAGTTGTAATGGCTCGCCATTCACCAATAAACCTTGCTGTTGGTAGCGGTTGACACGGTCAGTATCGGCGACGATACGCAAGTTCTCAAAAGGCATGTTTGAGGCTAATAGACTTGCAAATAACGCCCCTAATGAGCCAAATCCAACAATGGCAATAATCGGTGAATCGTTCATCTTTTTTCCTGTTATTTTGCGACATTGATTAGAGTTGTGATAAAGTTTAGCAGATTTTTGCATGTATTTTAAAAAAGGAATCACAATGAAATTATTAAAAATGGCTGTGTTCATGGGTTGTTTATAGACTGCTTATGAAAAATCAGCAACAAACTTTGCAAGAACTAATGCCAGCGTTTGAGCAAAAAATTGAAAAAATTACCCAATCAGCTCAAAAAACCACCCAAACCATTAACCATAAAGCAAGTAAGAAATAATGAATTTATCTAATGTTAACGATGCTTCATCTTCACTAAACGGCGCGTATTTTGTCACAGGTACCGACACCGAAATCGGTAAAACCACCACCACCGCGCAATTGGTCAAGAATATAGCTCAGCAAGGCAAAAGTGTCTATGCCATCAAGCCAGTCACCGCAGGCATGGAAACCGATGACAACGGGCAACCATATAGTGGTGATGCAAGACGCATTAATCAATTTGCCAATGTCAAACCACCGCTGTCTGCCATTGCGCCTATCCAGCTAGCGACTCCTTGCTCACCACATATCGCCGCGCAGCTTGATGGCGTGACACTCACCAATACCCAATTAGTCGATACCATCCATAACGCCATCGCAGCCTATCCTGCCGATGTGATTTTGGTTGAAGGGGCAGGCGGCTGGTTTACCCCTATTAATGAGCAAGAAACGCTTGCTGATGTGGCAGCCGCGCTCAAATACCCTGTGATTATGGTCGTCGGTATCAAGCTTGGTAGCCTTAATCATGCCATGCTAACCCTACAAGCAATTTGGCAAGCAGGGCTAAAAGTCGCTTTGGTTATTTTTAACCAATTACAGACCGACACGCCTTTTGTCGATGCGCAAATTGACTGGTTAAGTCAGCAAATTTTACGCAAGTATCCTGGGTATCAAAACAAGCCACCCTTGATGGTCAAACAAGGCGTTTTAACCCATTAAATTTTTATCCAATCACATTGCTTTTTGGCATAAGTTATGGTATAAATAGCGGCTTTAAATTTACTAGCGATTTTTTGACGCTTGCTTAAAATGGTTTTGATTGACGCAAGTCAAGTGACTAGCCGTGAGTAGCTAATTTTAAGTGCGCCGCCAAAAGATTAATTATTGATTCAAACTGAGATACTCAACACTAGAATCGTTGAAACCCTAGCTTTTTTTAGCTTCAATGATATGCGAGATGTGCGAGTATCAGTTGTGACAGGCATGAGCAGCCCTCATGCACACCGATTAGGAGTAAGCCATGTCTCGAGTATGCCAAGTGACTGGAAAACGCCCAGCGGTAGGTAACAATGTTTCTCACGCAAACAACAAAACCCGCCGTCGTTTTCTACCAAATCTACACACCCATCGTTTTTGGGTAGAGAGCGAAAACCGCTTTGTTAAGCTTCGCTTGACTACCAAAGGTATGCGTATCATTGATAAAGTTGGTATTGACCAAGTTTTAACTGATATGCGTGCTCGTGGCGAAAAAATCTAATTTTTGCCTTTTCATATTCTTAGGGAGCAATTGCGATGCGTGATAAAATCAAATTAGTTTCAACTGCAGGTACGGGTTATTTTTACACCACGACCAAAAATAAACGTACCATGCCAAACAAAATGGAAATCAAAAAATTTGATCCAGTGGTACGTCAACATGTTGTATTCAAAGAAGCTAAAATCAAATAATTGACTGACACAGTCTATTTGACGCGCTATTTGATAAAAAAGTGGGTAACTCAGGTTAACCCACTTTTTTTATGTGCAAAAATTATAAAATCGCTAAAAAGATGGGTGCTAAGGCGTCTTGACAGCCAAAACAGCCAAGACAGTCGATGTTACTTGTGCAGTTGGTGGCTACTTAAGCTATCGGCAGCGCTAGTAGCACTGGCGGCAGTCGATGGCGCTATCACAACCGCAGGTAAGGGTTTGAGACTGTTTTCAAATTCTGGCAATCTCGCTTTAATAGCCTCACCCATCACCAATTGCGGCTCAGACGGTTCAAAGCCCATCATTTTTTCCCGTTCAGCAATGCGTTTGCTGGCGGCTTCAAACGCAGGTTGAAAACGGCGAAGCTTGGGTAAGCTTTCAGCAAAAAATGCTTGTCCAAAGTATGTATATTCGGCTTCATTAGAACAGCCAAACGATGATTTGTTCGCCGCTGAGGCAGTAATCACGAGGGTATCTGGTGATTTCAACTCATTGATAAATGAGCCAGAATAACAGGCGGATACCACAATGACGCGCCATTTAATGCCAGATTTATCCAATGATTGGCGTAGCCATTTGGCATCGACATTATCGAGCGCTAGCGGTGGGTTGGACATCTCAATCACCTTGTCACCCCCATGCGAGGTCAAGGTCAAAAATAGCACGTCTTCATTGACATCCATTTTTTTGGCGATACTTTGCAAAGCGCGTTCAATACTGGTTTTACTGGCAATCGGTAGCGCAGACAGGGTATTGGCGTTGTTAATGAGTTCTACCGAGCGTCCTGCTGTGCCAAATTGATGGTCAAAGTAATCTTTGGTCAGCGCAATTTCTGACCGGAAAACATCTTGCTCGCCATGACCTGCGACACCCATAAAGTACCAATCATGTATAGCCGGGCGTTGCGGCTGCACGTTATTTAGCATATCAGCCAGAAGCTCAGGCTGCGCATAAAATGCCGCTTCAGTAATCACGGGTGCGACGGGGTCGGATTGAAAAATCGGCTCAGATTGCACGTTTTTTTGCCACACACTGAGTACGGCAAACGCACCCAACATAATCAGGACACGCTCAATCCATGACCAGCGTAATTGATTGCCAAAAATCCATAGCAGCGATAATGACTGCCAGACAAACGCCAATACAAACACAATACCAATCGTATCAAACGTCCATTCAGGCAGCCAGCCCAAGTCTGAGATAAACTGAATCAGGCTTTGCACCAGCATCATAAAAGTGTCAGCACACAGCCACAAAATCGCCGGCACAAAAATTAGCATGGCATTAAAATGCCGTTTGGCAAGAATCAATCCTGCTACCAACATCACCATCGGCCATACCAAATAACTAATCAGCCCTTGTGGATTAAAATGGGTGGCATCTTCAGCCACCAACCACGAAAACAGCAAATTACTCGCCAGTGCCGTCAATCCAAACAACAAAAATTGCCATACGGTGGGCTTGACCCAATAAAACGCACGTTTTGAACCTATTAGCATGTGACCCGTGGCACGGATATTGGCGATGACGTTATGTGAAAAACGTTTGAGCGGGGTTAAATCAAGATCGGTAAGAGAAGTTGGCAAAATATCCACACTGTTGAAAGGCTGATTCTAAATGGGTAGGAGGGTAGCGATAAAATGATAATACAAAATAGCGATGGGGTGTTAACAACTTTCTCAATCATTCGTGTTTAGAATTTTAACTATCAACGCTAGCAAATCATACACCTAAAAATTAATTTATCTAAAATAGTAAATAAATGAATAAAATTTTCTATTAATTTAAAATTATGAAATTATTTATCAATAAAATAGATTTTATGATATAATAAAATATATGGTATGATGGTATTGTAAGCTGTTTTACTTGGTTTAAGTGTGGTATGTTGCATAAATAAAAATGGTATTAAAAAGAGTTTTAGACGGATGATAGTATTTAACCAATTTAAAAAATTTTTGGCACACGATATGGCGGCGGGTATCGTGTTGGCGTTTGCCGCTGTGTTGGCGATGGTGGTAGCAAACTCTCCGATGAGTGACATATACGAGCACTTTTTGCATCTGCCTATTTCGATAAAAATCGGCTCTTTTAGTATCGATCATCATTTACTACATTGGATTAACGATGGCTTGATGGTGGTGTTTTTCTTTTTAGTGGGACTTGAGCTTAAGCGGGAAATGCTAGTGGGTGAGCTATCAGAGGTCAAAAAAGTCGTCTTGCCTGCGATTGCTGCGGTCGGTGGTATGATGGTACCTGCGATTTTTTATGCCGCATTCAATTATCAGCACGCAGAGTTGATGAAAGGTTGGGCGATTCCGGCGGCGACAGATATCGCGTTTGCCTTAGGTGTGCTGACGTTACTGGGCAATCGCGTGCCCGCCGCGCTCAAAGTATTTTTGGCATCGATTGCTATTTTTGATGATATTGGCGCGATTATCATTATTGCGTTATTTTACTCATCGGGTTTGTCGATGGCGGCACTGGCTTGGGTTGGGGTATGTTTGGTGATATTGTGGCTGATGAATCGCTTTAACGTCACGCGCACCACCGCTTATATAATGATTGGCGTTTTGCTATGGGCAGCGATGCTTAAGTCGGGCATACATGCGACGCTTGCCGGTGTGCTGCTTGCGCTGTTTATCCCAATGACAGACAACAAGCACCCTGAGCATTCACCCCTCGAATCGATTGAACATGACTTGCAAGACACAGTCAGTTTTATTATTTTACCGATTTTTGCGTTTGCCAATGCGGGCATTTATCTCGGTGGTACGGGGATATCCTCGCTATTGCATACGGTACCGCTCGGCATTGCCCTAGGGCTACTGCTAGGCAAACCGATTGGGGTGATGTTATTTAGTTGGCTCGGCGTCAAACTTGGGTTAGCCAGCTTGCCTACCAATGTTGATTGGCGACAAGTATTTGGCGTGGCGATTTTATGTGGTATTGGCTTTACCATGAGTTTGTTTATAGGTGGGCTTGCCTTTGCGGGGCTTGAAGTCAAGCCGTTTGACGAACGACTCGGCATTATTTTAGGGTCATTATTGGCAGGTATGCTAGGGTATTTTTATCTTAAGAAAGTCTTACCAACCCAAGCGCTGACACAGCAAGTGAGTAACCCTGAGGATCATACCTATATTCGCTAAGCTATTTACCCAAGGGTAGTGTAACGATAAATAAAATCTACAAATGATAGCAACGAATATTGCTATCATTTTTTTATACTAATAATTTTGTGATCAATAATAAGGAAAACACCATGCTAACTAACAAGATAAAGGGTAAAAAAGCCGCATGGTTGGGTGGTGGTGTGGCAATAATTGGTCTATTGGCAAGTTGCGCCGGCGTGGCGTACCAATCGCTGCAAAATGGTAAGTTAAGCGATATCAAAGAAAGCATTGATAGTGTGCCCAAAAAAACGCTGACGCTAAAAGGCACATTTACCCAAAGCTTAGAACAATCTGAATTTAATGACGGGACCACCAAATACCATGTATTTGACCCAAACAACCTGTTAGCCGAGTATGCCAAAGCGCAAGGTCAAACGGGCGTGTCGATTAGTTTACCTGTCTGCATTGAAGGGCGGGTGACTGAAAAAGGACGTTACGGACATTTAGGAAAATATCCGTATGAGCTTTGGGTGGATAAAATTTGCCAATCCTAGACCAGTCCTAGATAAGCAGCTTGTCTGACCCTCCCTCTCATTGACGGTCAGGATCAATTTCAACCAAATCAATGGGCTGGGTATGCAGCGAACCATCTTGAATCGCGGTTTGGAGCGGATACTTGATGCGCTCTTCGGCGATGATTTGTCGCGACACATGTTGAATCAGCTGACGTAACCAACGATGCGCAGGGTGATGCTGTAATAGTGGTGACCATGCCATCGTCAATTCAAACTCTGGAATAAAAAATGGCGGCTCTTTAATCACGATATCATCATTATTTGCCTGCATGCGCGCCACCCGAGTCGGTAGTGTAGCAATTAAATCTTTATTAGCGGTGAGCATCGCAGGCATCTGATAATGACGGGTAAAGACACTGATTTGACGTTTTTGACCGAGGCGTTGTAACGCCGCATCAATCGAGCCAAGCCCACCAGATTTTTCGGGATTCACTCCAAAACCCACCCCCATCCCTGTTTTAGAGACCCAAACGTGCTGAGCTTTAAGATAATTTTTTAGGTTAAAGCGATTGACATACGGACTATCAGCCGACAACAAACAACTAAAAGTATCACGCCAAATCAGCACTTGGTGAAAGCTTTGCGGTACCTCGTTAAAACGATTAATCGCCAAATCAACCCGACCTTGCTCCATATCTCGATACGACACATCCGAGGGCGTTAAGAAGTCCAAAATCACGTTTGGGGCTTCACTGCGTAGCGCTTTAACTAGCCTAGGCACCAGCGTTGCTTCGGCATAATCTGACGTCATAATCCGAAACACACGACTTGAGGTATAAGGACGAAACTCAGTACGCGGCTCTAATAACTGAGTTAAATCCGCTAACAATTCGCGTACGCGCGGCTGTAATTCAAGCGCCCGCTCCGTCGGCGTCATGCCTTCAGATGAGCGAATCAACAAGGGATCATTAAACAACTTACGCAAACGACGTAAAATATTACTCATGGCGGGCTGGGTAATGCCGAGTTGCTCAGAGGCTCTGGTGACGTTTTTTTCTCGAAGTAACACATCAAGATGCACCAAAAGGTTCAAATCCACACGTTGTAAATCCATAAATTACTGTTTGTCTAGTTAAAAGTTAAGAAAAAAGGCTAAAAGCGCTAGTTTTAACAGGGCTAAAACCTAGCAATAAAACTTAAGTTATTGATTATATTGTACTATATTTTAAATAAATACTAAAGATACGAATCATTAAATAGCTAAATTATGAATTAAAGGGTATAGTGCATTCATTCCATTATTTAAGCCAACTTAAAGCTTTATTAGTGCCAAAATAGAATTCTTAATTTTAACAGACTATTTAATATCACTGTAAGAAATATCACGTATTTTGTTAAAAAAATTGTTAGACTATTTTGGATATTTAGTTTGTGTCTTAAAAATTATTCATATTTTCGGTGTTTAATGCTCGCTAAATATTGGCTTATTAAGACTTTTACTTTTATCACAACACAACAATCATCCTAAGTTTTTTTATCCCACCGTCCTCAACAGGAGACTGCTATGTCAACTTACGTTTCAGCGATTGACCATATCCGCGAACTAAAAGCCAAATATGGTAACTGGAAAAACATCAGCGAAAATGATGCTGCGCGTTTGGTTATCCAAAACCGTTTCAAAACAGGTTTAGAAATCGCTCAATACACTGCCGACATCATGCGTCGTGATATGGCAGCTTATGATGCTGACAAATCAAAATACACCCAATCTCTTGGTGCATGGCATGGCTTTATCGGTCAACAAACCATGTATGCGGTAAAAAAATACTTCGGTACTACTGAACGTAAATATATCTACCTTTCAGGTTGGATGGTTGCTGCGCTTCGCTCAGAATTTGGTCCATTACCTGACCAATCTATGCACGAAAAAACCGCTGTGCCAAAATTAATCGAAGAAATCTACACTTTCTTACGTCAAGCGGACGAAAAAGTATTAAACGATTACTTCCGTGAATTAAATGCGGCGCAAGAAGCAGGTCAAGACACTAAAGCCATCTTAGACAAAATCAACAACTTTGAATCACACATCGTACCAATCATCGCTGACATCGACGCAGGTTTTGGTAACGAAGAAGCGACTTACTTGCTCACCAAACAAATGATTCAAGCAGGTGCTTGTGCTATCCAAGTTGAAAACCAAGTATCCGATGCTAAACAATGTGGTCACCAAGATGGTAAAGTTACCGTACCACACGAAGACTTCATCGCAAAACTCAACGCGATTCGTTATGCGTTCTTAGAGCTTGGCATTGACAACGGTATCATCGTTGCCCGTACTGACTCTGAAGGTGCATCATTAACGCAAAAACTTCCTGTGTCACGTAAGCCAGGCGACCTTGCTTCACAATACTTAGACTTCTTAGAAGTTGAAGAAGTGACTTTAGAAAATGCAAGCGAGTACGATGTGCTATTAAAACGTGATGGCAAATTGGTTCGCCCAACTCGTATGCCAAACGGCTTGTACTCATTCCGCGAAGGCACCAACATTGACCGCGTGGTACTTGACTGTGTGACTGCCCTTGAAAACGGTGCTGATCTACTATGGATTGAAACGCCAACGCCAGACGTCGCGCACATCAAATCAATGACTGACCGTATCGTTGCGCAAGTGCCAGATGCTAAACTGGTTTACAACAACAGCCCATCATTCAACTGGACGCTTAACTTCCGTAAACAAGTCATCGCAAAATGGGAAAAAGAAGGCAAAGACATCTCAGCTTACGACAAAGCGAACTTAATGTCTGCTGACTACGACAACACTGAGTTGAATGCCGCTGCTGATGAACTAGCGCGCACCTTCCAAGCTGATGCGTCACGTGAAGCCTGTGTATTCCACCACTTGATCACCTTACCTACTTTCCACACGGCGGCATTAAGTACGCACCAGTTGGCAAAAGGTTACTTCGGTGACAAAGGTATGCTAGCTTACGTTGAAGAAGTACAACGTAAAGAACTCCGTGAAGGCGTTGCGGCAGTTAAGCACCAAGCAATGGCTGGCTCTGACATCGGTGATGACCATAAAGAAATCTTCTCGGGTGAAATGGCACTTAAAGCGGGCGGCGCCAAAAACACTGCCAACCAATTTGGTCACTAATTCTTCATTGACTGATTGATTAATTAACAAAAACACCTCACGGCATGTGGGGTGTTTTTTTATGAGCCGATAAAATTAAATGGTTTGCATAATTTCTTGATAGCGAAGTTGGAATTTTTTGATAAAATCAATGGTGGTCTGAATACCCATAAACAAAATAATATACGGGTTTAAACTATTTTCGTTCGACAGCTCAACCGCTTTATCACTTGGATATTCACTGATAAGTAACATGTCTTGTTGGCGCTGGGCTTGGATATCCGCAAGTTGTTGTTCAAAGTTTGGCTCTGCTAGTATATAACTACTGGAGTCATAGGATTTGATATCACTTAAATATTGAATACAAATCGACTCCAAATCTGCCCAGCGATAAGTTTCGGTTTCACGTACCAAATTTTCAATACTATTGACCAATTCATCCAAGGCTTGATAATAGTACCAAATCAACGGCTTACGCGGGTCATCGGTCAAGCGCGCTGAGGCATTAAATAAGTGCTGTAAATTAGTAAATGCTAGCGTTTCGGGAATAGGCTCATGAATACCAATGAGCTGCTGGGGGACTTTGGCGTCAGGCGCCGCGGGCAAATCAGGCGAGCGGCTTAAATTAGCGCGACCCTCACGGTCAGATTGCGCTACCGGGGTTTGCTCTGATTCTATGCCCAGCAGTTGATTAACGCGGTTTAGATAAGTATTCATGTTAAGCGTAATTAAACTATCATGACTGTGCAGGCGCGCGAAGGCATAAGAGATTTCTTTTCTCGCTTCATAGGCGTCCATCAGATTGCTCATGTTTTCTTCACGCTGATAAGTAATCGCATTTAAAAACAAACCTGCGGACACCACCCCAATGGTCGCTTCAATCATCACAAACGCCCGTGTAAAGGTATTGGTTGGGGTAATATCGCCAAACCCAGTGGTGGTCACCGTGATGGTACTAAAATACATGGCTTCCAAAAAGCCCACGTTTTCATGGTTAAACTGCATATTTGGCAAGGTACTGTACAAAAAGCCAAATAGCGGAATTAGCGTCAAATAGATAGTGCCATACACAGCAGGCGGCAACGAAAAAATATCATCGCGCACGATGGGTTTGGCAAGCTTATTGAGGGTAAAGGTTTGCGGCGTGTTACGGGTTGATATGATTGGTTTAGTGGACTTTTGCGCAAGTGGTTTCATAAGCTGCCTAATTTTTTTGCTTTAGACTAGCATACCCATTCAAAAAGAAACATAGTATTGTAGTAACCCCTGATGAACGACAGGATAAAAGGATCAAACCAAGAACGCCACTATTGGGATAAAAATTAAAAAAGCCAACTTGCTTGTTATCGGATAAAACAAAACTAGGCAGGTAAGAGATGAATACTGAGTTATTGTGGTGAATGATGCCAAACATATCGATAACCCCGCTATTCATCTTTAAAATAGGGTTGCAATAAACACAACCCTATTAACCCTAGGAAAAAAGTGACTGGCACTATCAACTAGCTAGATTAACTTCCCATGCTTGATGGGAAGTCTAAAAATATGGGAAGTGTAAAAATAGGCAGTGTAACATTAGTGCTGACCCAGCAAATCCTTTTTCATCTCAAGTGATATGGGATTATCGCCTAGCCAAGCACGAAGAATAGCTTGGTCAAAGCCTTCTTCTTTGATATAAGGAAGATCGCCAACCTCATCATAATTTAAGCGAACGCCATGCTCTGGCGAAAACTCAATCGTAAACATTGCCCCTTCTTTGATGGTATTGGTTTTGAACAACTCACCAAACACGTCATCAATTACTGAGGCAATTTTTTGATATTCTTCTTCGCTACTATTCGCTCTGATGCCGTCTTTGAAAGCATTTTCCAGTAACGAGCCTTTGATATTGCGGCGAGATACCATGCGCAATTGCTTGGCATAGCGTGAGGTAATGGCTGTTTCGGCATCTTCAGTCATTTCACCCAAGTATAGGGCAATATCATAGATACCAATCATAAATTTACTGCGAGCGCTAATACCATTTCGCACACAGATTTGACCATCTAGTTTTAGGGTAGGGGGAAATAGAGTTTCAAGATCGTTGGTTTTTCCTTTAAATAAAATCATCCTAGCATCCTTATCGTTCTATAACGGTTTTTTCCTTGGATAATATCGTAGTATCCTTATCTCGCTTCATTGTGTGAATATTAGGGCGAAATGTAAAGTATTATCAATGAACAGCAAGTCATAGAGCGATGATTGATTAAAAAAAGGGTTAGACGACAACGTACTAACCCTCACTGCTAAACTTATACCTGTAACAGACTTATACTTGTAACAAACTTAGGCTTGCAACATCGGTTTTAAGAATCGCCCCGTATGCGAGCGCGCGTTTTGCGCCACGTCCTCTGGCGTGCCCTCAGCGATAATCTCACCACCGCCCGAACCGCCTTCAGGACCCAAATCCACAATCCAGTCGGCTGTCTTAATCACATCGAGATTATGCTCAATCACCACCACGGTATTGCCTCGGTCACGTAGCGTATGCAAGATGTCTAGGAGCTTGGCGATATCGTGGAAATGCAAACCTGTCGTCGGCTCATCGAGCACATACAAGGTCTGACCGGTATCACGTTTAGACAACTCTTTGGCAAGTTTCACCCGTTGCGCCTCACCACCCGACAAGGTTGGTGCAGACTGACCCAAACGAATATAACCCAAGCCGACTTCTTGTAGCGCTTGCAAACGGCGGTAAATTGCCGGAATCGCCTCAAAAAATTCCGCCGCATCTTCCACCGTCATATTGAGCACGTCATTGATATTTTTGCCCTTATAGGTGATTTCAAGAGTTTCACGGTTGTAGCGTTTGCCTTGACACGCATCGCAAGGCACATACATATCAGGCAAAAAGTGCATCTCAACCTTAATCAAACCATCGCCTTGGCAGGTTTCACAGCGACCGCCTTTCACGTTGAAGCTAAAGCGTCCTGCTTGATAACCACGAGCTTTGGATTCGGGCACTTGGGCGAATAGGTCACGAATCGGACTAAATACGCCCGTATAGGTCGCAGGATTGGAGCGGGGGGTACGCCCAATCGGGCTTTGGTCGATATCGACGACTTTATCTAAATGTTCTAGCCCAGTGATACTGTCAAACTCTTCGGCAACGTGGGTGGTAGCGTTATTGAGCTGCGTGGTCGCTAGTGGCAATAAGGTGCGATTGATTAAGGTCGATTTACCCGAACCCGACACGCCTGTGATGGCGGTAAATACACCAATCGGCAAGTTTAAGGTTACATTTTTAAGGTTATTACCTTTTGCCCCTGTCAAGGTCAGCATCAAGGGTTTGGCTTCGACTCTACCTTTTTTGGCTTTTTCTTTCTTCTCGCTTTCCGCTTTTTTCGCTTGATTTTTGGTTAAGGGAATGGCGGAGTCTTGCATTTTTTCATATTTATCGTCATTGGCGACTTTGGCTCGGTGACGCACGGTTGGCACTGCGATTTTCTTTTTGCCCGATAAATATTGACCCGTCAATGATTCGGGATTTTTGGCAATGTCTTTTGCCGTCCCTTCTGCAATGATACTGCCACCATGTACACCAGCGCCCACACCCACATCGATAATATGGTCGGCTAGGCGAATGGCATCCTCGTCATGCTCGACGACAATCACGGTATTGCCCAAATCACGTAAGCGAGTCAACGTTTGCAGCAGGCGATCATTGTCACGTTGGTGCAAGCCGATTGATGGCTCGTCGAGTACATACATCACGCCCATCAAGCCTGCCCCGATTTGGCTAGCAAGGCGTATCCGCTGAGCTTCACCGCCCGATAGGGTTTCGGCAGAGCGGGCAAGGGTGAGATAATCCAAGCCCACACTCACCAAAAATTCCAACCGCTCACGGATTTCTTTGATGATTTTGGCGGCGATTTCGCCTTTTGCGCCCTCGAGTTTTAATTGCTCGTAATACGCCATTGCTTCGCCAATTGATAGCTTGACCATTTCGGCAACGGTACGGTCACTGACTTCGACATGGCGAGCGATTTCGTTTAAGCGTGAGCCGTGACAGGCATCGCAGGTGGCATCGGCAAGGTATTTGGCAAGCTCATCTCGCACGATGTTGCTTTGCGTGGTGCGGTAACGGCGCTCCATATACGGCAACACCCCTTCAAATGGCACGGTTTTAGTGGATTTGCGACCCCGTTCATCGACAAAGTTAAAAGTCATTTTGTCTTTACCAGAGCCGTGTAAAATGACATCTTTGTGCTTTTTATCCAGTTGTTGCCAAGGCGCTTCCATATCAATGCCGTAATGCTCGGCAACGGTGGTCAGCAAGCCAAAATAATAGGCATGGCGTTTATCCCAGCCTTGAATCGCGCCTTGGTTGAGCGATTTTTCAGGATGACCGATGATTTTTTCGGCAGCAAAATATTGGCGTTTGCCCAAGCCATCACACACGGGGCACGCGCCATAGGGGTTGTTAAAACTAAACAATTTTGGTTCAAGCTCAGCAACCGAGCGATCGCAGACAGGGCAGCTATGTTTGGCGGACAAAATTTTATCCTCAAACTCAGCGTCCATGTCATGCAAGATTGCAATATCGCTACCGAGTCGTAAGGCGGTCTCCAAACTTTCGGCAACCCGATTTCCCAAGTCATCGCGCACTTTGAAGCGGTCAACCACCACATCAATGGTGTGTTTAAAGGTTTTGGCAAGCGGTGGCACATCGTCAATGTCATAAATTTCGCCATCGACCCGCAGCCGTACAAAGCCTTGCCCTTTTAGCTGTTCCATTAACTGGATATGCTCGCCTTTGCGGTCATCGACGACGCGCGCGAGAATCATCAACTTGGTATCTTCGGGCAATGCCATGACGGTATCGACCATTTCGGTGACGGTTTGCGCGACCATCGGCAGGTGATGTTCAGGGCACATGGGCGTGCCGACACGGGCATACAGCAGACGCAAATAGTCATAAATCTCGGTAATCGTACCCACCGTGGAGCGAGGATTATGGTTGGTGGATTTTTGCTCGATGGCGATGGCAGGTGACAGCCCTTCGATGCTATCGACTTCGGGCTTTTCCATTTGTGATAAAAATTGGCGTGCGTAAGCCGATAAGCTCTCGACGTAGCGGCGTTGTCCTTCGGCGTATAAGGTATCAAAGGCTAGGCTAGACTTGCCCGAGCCTGATAAACCTGTGATGACGACGAGTTTGTCTCGTGGGATGTCGATGTCGATGTTTTTGAGATTGTGGGTGCGTGCGCCACGAATTTTGATTGCGTCGTGCTGTGCCATATTGAGCTTCTTATTGTGTGTTTTTGAGTGGGAAATTTGGGTAAAAAGATGGGGTTTTTTATGGGGTAGAAATGGGGTGGTTTCAAGATTGATTAGATTAAAATCTCAATTGGTTTAATAGGTTTCAACTAGCGAATTAACCAAATCTAGCACAATTTTTTGATGAATAGGTGAGAGTAACGCAAAGTTTTTAACTAAATTTTGTTGTTCTGTGGAAAGTGGTGGAATGTGATTAACTGGCACATCATTGCCAAATCTAAGCCAATGAATATCAACGCTTAGCCAATTTGCCAAAGTTTGCAATTTATCTTGATTAGGAACTGAAACGCCTGATAACCAATTACTAGCTGTTTGAATAGAAATATTATCACCATGATGATGTTGATTAAAATTTTTGCATAAAATGGTTGGGCTAATTGGAATGGAATGTTTAGTTATCGATTGTCTTAGACGCTCGCTAAACTCAAATTTATTGTCGTGTTTGTTATATTTTTTCATAAAGAAAAACTAGCAGAAAATAATTCAAATATTTATTGAAAATATTTTCAAATTTAATTATGATTAAATGGCAGTGAAACGTTTTTTTAGTGGAAGAAAATGGAGTTTTTATGAATAGTTATGCAATTAAGTACCAACGTCCTAATTCAAATTCAGTTATTAGCACAGTAGTAAAAGCAAGCAGTGCTAGCCAAGCAAAAGAGCAAATAAAGTCAAGATTTAATGGCGATGTAAAAATCATTTCTTGCGTGGAAAGATAAGGATTCCAAAATGTCTAATGATGATGAAAGAATAGAATTTAAAGATTTGTCTGATAGCGAGAAAGCACAACGGATGAGAGAAAGTGCTAGTTCAATGAAAGATTTTGGTAGTAAAAAAGATTACTATTCCCCTAAAGAAGCTATTGATGATTTAAGATATGCAGATGGAGCAGGAGAAAAAGCTGTTGCTGGTGTGAAACTGATTGGAAAATCATTATTTAATATTGGTAAGTTTGGTGTTAAAGAGCTACTACCTGGAATTTTGGAGCAAGGTGCTAGAAATTTAGAAAAAAGAAAGTAATTGCAAAAATCCTTAAAAAATCGCTCAAACTGAGCGATTTTTTCTTTTTTATAAAACCCTTAAACCTTGCTATACTTTATTGAATCAAGGAACTAGAAAATTTGTGACTACAAAATTTGAGACAATAACATGGCAACGTTAACCCAAGAACAAACCGACTTCTTAAAAAGCCACCATATCCCAACGGACAAAACCTTTGACGCCAGCGGACTATCGAGCAAAGAATACAAAGCCAAAATGAAAGAAAACGGCGCGCTTGTTGCTTACGGTGTACCGCCCTGCCCAAAAGGTCATACCCTCAAAAACAAACAAGCCAACTGCCTACAATGCAACCCCCAAGCCATCGCATCGCTCAAACGCCAAGCCACCCAAGGTGAGGTCTATATCGCCGTCTCACCCAGTCAGCTGCTTGCCAAAATCAGCCTAGTAGAGGACGCGAGCGATATCATCCAGCAATTAAATAGTGAAAATCATGCCGAAATCAACGATTGGGCATTAGCGATGATAGGTCACACCGACTCCATCGGACAAATGGAAAATCACTTGCAGCAGCGCCTTGCCGATTACCAAGTACCCAGAAAACTCACTGCTGATGGCAAAACTACCAAAGCCTCGGGCGTGTACGACGTCGATGTGCATGATGCGCTTGAAGTAATAAATGAAATGCCTTTCACCTTAAGCGAAATTGATAACGCTGTGATGGATGATTTTCACGCCCGCTATAGCGATAAACAGCTTCGCGAGCAGCAGCAAACTGAGCAGTTAGCCATCGAAGAAGCAGCGCGTAAACAAGCAGAACTTGCCGAACAAGCGCGACAAAAACAGGCTAAGCTTGAAGAACAGCGCCAACTACAACAACAAGCCAAACAGCAAAAATTGGCACAAAAGCAACAACGCCAACAGCAGCTTGAAGCCAAAAAAGCACAAAAACAGCAAAAAATCGCCACCCAAGTGAAGCATAGCTCGTTAGATGGCACGCTAGTGGCTACCCCAAAATCATCATCTATCAGGCAGTCACCGCAAGGGTTTTTTGACAACCAAAAAAATGTGATGTGGCTGATGATTGCTATCGCGGTGATTTTAGCCATCATGGTAACCGCTTATGCAATGCTAAAATAATGGGGCTGAAACGATAAAGCCAAAATAATGTGGCTAAAATAATTTTTATTGCCAATAAATTCTCTGTGATAAAAATTAGGCATATAATAAGCCGTTTTTGGCAAAATTTTGTGAGCCACCATGTCAGTAAAATCAACGTCAGTAAAATCAACGTCGAGAAATATAGGTCATAACTCCGCCATGAATACATCCGAAAAGAAAGCGATTGCCGGGCTGGGCGGTATCTTTGCCTTGCGCATGCTCGGACTATTCATGATTGTGCCTGTGTTTGCAGTATATGGGACACAATATGCACACGCCACACCATTTTTGATTGGATTGGCGATCGGTATCTATGGCTTAGGGCAAGCGATTTTTCAGATTCCCATGAGTTTTTTGGCGGACAAATATCCCCGTAAACCGATTATCATTGCAGGGTTATTGGTGTTTGCGCTTGGGGGAGCGATTTGCGCCTTATCAACAGATATTTATATGGTGATACTGGGGCGTTTGATTGCAGGCAGTGGCGCGGTTTCAGCGGTGGTGATGGCACTACTCGCGGATGTGACCCGTGAAGAGCATCGTACCAAAGCGATGGCAACCATGGGGCTGACCATTGCCATGTCGGTGATGGTCGCATTTGCGCTCGGTCCGATTTTGACGCATGTGCTCGATATCTCAGGCTTGTTTTGGGTGACAGTGGCGTCCGCTATTTTCGCCATTGGCTTACTATGGATCGTGCCCACCCCAAATCGGGTACTAAAGCACAATCTCAATAATCACTCAGTTAAAGCACAGTTTGCTGAAGTATTAAAAATTGGCGATATTAACCGGTTGCACTTGGCGATTTTTGCGCTGCATCTGTCAATGACAGCGATGTTTACCTTATTGCCGCACCAGTTTCATGATGTGCTCGGCTTGACGGTGGCGCAGCAAGGGTTTGTGTATTTGCCGCTACTGTTACTGGGTTTTATCATTGCAGTTCCACTGATTATCATCGCAGAAAAAAAACGGCAAATGCGCGCCGTGTTTTTGGCATCCTTAGCGACCTTGGTGGCGGGATTGGTATTTTTGGCGGTGGCTAGTCAGACTATCGTGGGTTTAATTATTGGGCTTGCAGTTTATTACATTGGCTTTAACAGCCTTGAGGCGACCATTCCGTCTTGGATTTCCAAACGCGCGCCCGTTGCCAACAAAGCGACGGCAATGGGTATTAACTCATCTGCACAGTTTTTGGGTGCTTTTGTGGGCGGTGCCATGGGCGGTATTTTGCTGACCAAACCAATGTGGCTGTCATGGACGGTGCTCGCCATCGTGACTGTCATTGCGTTATTGTTTATCCTGCCGATTGCCGCCCCACCGTATTTGACCAGCCTAACGATTACCCTGCCAACAGGTATTGACACGAATGCATGGTCACAGCAAATTTTGGCGATTGACGGCGTGGATGAGATAGTGATGATGCCAAAAGAAAACATTGCTTATCTCAAACTGGATAAGGAAAAATTGACCGATGATACGCGACAGCATTTGTCACATCTTACCGGTCAGACGCTAGCAATTTGATGCAAAGTTTAGTAAAGTAATGGCATTGTACTTGCGCTAAATCAGCAAAGATTTGGCTAAAAATACTAGAAAACTATTAAGAACGGCATCAAGAAAGTTATCAAAAAATTCATCAAAAAAGTTATCAAGGAAATTCTATGCGCGGCGTAAATAAAGTAATTATTGTAGGCAACCTTGGTTCAGATCCGGAAGTCAAACAATTTGCCAATGGCGGTAGCGTGACGCGTATCGCCGTGGCGACAAGTGAGCAGTGGAACGACAAACAAACAGGTGAGCGCCGTGAGCAAACCGAATGGCACCGTATTTCATTGTTTAATAAACTCGGTGAAATTGCGGCGCAATACCTGCGTAAAGGTAGCCAAGTCTATATCGAAGGTAGCCTTCGCACCAGTAAATACACCGATCAAAATGGCGTAGAGCGTTACGCCACAGAGATTCGCGCCGACCAAATGCAAATGCTTGGCACAGCAGGCGGCGTTCAAGGCGGTATTCCTAATAACAACACTGCCGGCACAACCTACCAAAACCAGCCCCAAGGTGGTTATAATCAAGTTGGCTACAACCAAGGTGGCAACCAAGCACCCAATCATTTTGGCGGCTATCCAAACCAAAATAATGCCCAAGCTGCGCCACAAGCGGGTCAAAATGCAGGATTTGGCAATAACCCATTTATGAATGGCAACCAAGCGCCACAAGGGGCAAATACAGGAAATAATCAGCCTGCCCAAAATCCCCAACAAAACCCAGCCATGGCAATGCCAAAACCAGGCGCAGTTGATGATGATATCCCGTTCTAGACTATAACTTTTATTAGGTTTG
Organism: Enhydrobacter sp. 8BJ; assembly: GCA_902506225.1. Classification (GTDB taxonomy): domain Bacteria; phylum Pseudomonadota; class Gammaproteobacteria; order Pseudomonadales; family Moraxellaceae; genus Faucicola. Next base: position 800,599 of record LR733345.1, read on the forward strand.
AAAAAAATCCTTGCATAGTCATACTGTTGCAAGGATTTTTTATGCCGTTTTTTCTGATAGTAGCTAGTAGCCTGCTAGTAAGGTGCAGAATTTAAGCTACGAGGTTTAAGGCGCAGGGTTAGGGTATAAGGTCTGCACCGCTTCGATATCAGCCAATACCTCTTGGGATAATACCAAGTCTACGGACGCGATATTGCTGGCTAGCTGCTCAATGGTGGTTGCCCCAATGATGTTGGCAGTCACAAACGAGCGGCTATTGACAAACGCCAGTGCCATTTGTGCCATATCTAGATTATGTTTTTTGGCGACTTCAGCATAGGCTTGGGTGGCTTGTTGCGCTTGCTCATTTAAATAACGGGTAAAATGGTTATAAAGGCTCAAGCGACTATTGGCAGGCTTGTTACCGCCCAAATATTTGCCTGATAACACACCAAATGCTAGCGGTGAATAAGCAAGTAGCCCAATTTGCTCGCGGTGACTGATTTCTGCCAGTCCCACTTCATACAAGCGATTGAGTAAACTATACGGATTTTGTATGGTGATAGGTCTAGCAAGCCCATGTTTATCGGCTTCTGCTAAGTAGCGCATGACCCCCCAAGGGGTGTCATTGGATAACCCATAAGCGCGGATTCGACCTTTGGTGATTTCATTATTGAGTGCTTCGATGGTTTCCAAAAATGGCGTCAATTCTTTGGTGTCTTGCTGCGCCATACTTTCTGTATAGCCGCGTTGACCAAAAAAGTTGGTCTGACGCTCTGGCCAGTGTAGCTGATAAATATCGATATGGTCGGTTTGCAAGCGCTGTAGATTGCTGTCTAATGCCGCACGAATGGTTTTTTTATCAAACTTGGTATTGCCATCACGCAAAAAGTCATTGCGAGAGATTTTACTCGCCAATACCACATCATTTCGCTTGCCTGTCTTGGCAAACCAGCTACCGATAAAGCGCTCGGTATCACCCTGTTTGTCTTTATCAGGGGGTGACGGATACATCTCTGCGGTATCCCAAAAGTTCACACCTTGGGCAAGGGCATAATCCATTTGTTCATGGGCATCCTGCTCGCTGTTTTGCTGTCCCCAGGTCATGGTGCCTAAGCAAATTTTGGAGACGCTATCGCCCAGTTGTGGCAATGTATCAAATTGCATGCTATTTTCCTTGTGTTTTGTATTATAGTTTTAACCTGCTTGGTGAGGTGATTGTAGCAAACTCATGGTGATAAAGTCGGTTGCAAATTGTAGTGAGTGTGGCAGGCAGCCGCAATAAACAGTGCGCCCAAAACAAGTCTGACAAAATTTTGATTTTTTATGGATTGACATTACAACGCAATAAAAATCAGTTATGATAAAGCGTTTCATTTTAGTTAGAAAAATATTCGAGTGTTGGCGCAGAGTGGGTTCAAAATTTTGCGCTAATGGCAATTTTTATTCTGCATGAATTATTTGATTGTTGATTAATCTGCTTGTGGATTGCGTCACTTTATTGATGTCAAAAATATCGGTGTCAAAAATCATTGTAAAAGGTATTCAAGTTTGGCAAGTGTCAATTCATTACGTCCGACAAAACTATGGTGGCTGGTAGGTCTGGTTTTGCTTTGCTTAAGCTTGTTGATTCAGCTACCTGCAGCGTGGTTGCTGCAAAAATTTGCCCCAAACAACCCGTACTTGCAGCAAATATCGGGCAACCTTTGGCAAGGTCAAGCCAATTGGCAAATCAATGCGCGCCCCAATACGCCACTGGCGGGTAGTGTCGATTGGCGCTGGCAGCCGTGGCATTTGTTGATGGGCAAACTGGGTATGGCAGTCGATATCCGCTCCGGCAAAACCGACTTGCAAGGCGTGGTCAAATTCAATCAAACCAGCTGGCAAGCCAATGATTTCAACGGCAAAATCAGCCCTGATACATTAGCGCAGTTGGTCAGTTGGCAATTACCCGAGACACCCATTACCATCAAAGAAGTGTCGATTGAAAAAAATAAGCAAGGTTATCAAACCGCCAAAGGCAGTATGAATTGGGCAGGTGGCGATTTGGGGTATCCCACAGGCGGCAAAACCTACCTGATTAAACTCCCCACCATGCAAGCCACTCTCAGTGCAGATAAAGCAAGTGTGCAGCCAATAGCCAACGCCAATGGTATTAATAATAGCAACAAGACAGCGCAAGGTAAAAGCTTGCATTTAGCCCTTACTACACCGCGAGCCGAGCGATTGGGGGATTTTTATCTTGACCAAGATAATATGATAGATGTGTCATTGACCCAGCGATTGCTCAAAAATATGCCAGCGTACCAAGGCAAAGGGGCTGATGACAGTGTGGTGGTGTCCATTCGCCAACCTTTGACCAGTATGGGTAATTAGAGACGTAGCGATGATAGCAGATATGATAAAAGCCACCCAGCGTCCCTCGTTGAGCCGTAAGACAACGACAGGTAAATTTGTGCCGATGGCGGTGGTAGTAAAACTGTATCCTTGGTTGCTATTGGCAGCTATTTTTTGGTTGGTGTGGCAATTAAGCCAAGCAATTTGGCTGGTGGTTGCACCGCCCAAAGCCCCTTCACTCACCCCAGTGCCCATGCAGACGAACTTGGTCGCGCAATCTGCCAATAGCAATGCGTTAGATTTTTTTGCTCAGCCAATTGCCCCGCAAGCGCCGGCAGCGACACCCCCAGATATTAAAGTGGTGGGCGTCACCATTGCCACCCCAGAGAGTCAATCGTATGCAATTTTGACCGCCAATGGTAAAACCTTAAGCTATCGTATCAACGACATGATTGATGGCAGTGGTTATAAATTGGTCAAAGTCGCAGCCGATTTTGTAATGGTGGCAGATGCAAGCGGTCAAACCAGTAAAGTGCCATTTAGGCAACCGTTTTTTCTTGACCAAAGCGAGGCTATCAGAGCCAAAGCGCAAGCCAACGGTGCGGGAGGCGTGGGTAATGGCTCAAATATGGGACAATCCCCCACACCAAGCTTAGGCGGAGCTACGCCACAAGCGATTGGCGGCGCGCCAGTGGCTACAGGCGATCCCCATGATCGAGAGGATTCTGCGCCCAATATGGCTACGTCAAATGGTGCCAATACCTCGCTAAGCGGTGCATCGTCAGCCATTGGTGGCGCGATTCAAGGGCTTCAGCAAAATGCCGCAGGGTATCTAAGTCAAATGGGTGTGGCAGCAACAGGGCAAGGCTATTTGGTGACCGATGCGATGTCCGCAGGACTAAAAAACCGATTGGGGCTACAAACAGGGGATAAAGTCCTCTCCGTCAATGGACAAAACGTGGGTCAAAACCCAACGCAAGATGCCCAGCTACTACGTCAAGTGCAACAAGCAGGACAAGCCCAAATTCAAGTTCAGCGCGGCGACCAAGTCGTGACAGTACGCCAGTCATTTTGATAAAAGATAGTAAAAAGTTACAGACGTCATCGCTACCTGATACACAAGTCGGTGATATGCGTTAAAAATTGATAAGGTAAATTATGAAATACCCAACCATGCTAAAGCCACTATTTTTGAGTACGACACTGGCTATGAGTATCAGTTTGCTTAGCAGTGGTCTGTCAGCTGCCCATGCAGCCACTGGCTATAAAGTGCACTTGCAAGACGCCGATATCAAGGCGTTTATCGACCAAATTGCCACCATCACGCAAAAGAACTTTGTGCTAGACCCACGTATTAATGGCAATGTGACGGTGATTTCAAACAAACCCTTATCCCGTCAAGAAGTGTATGACTTGTTTTTAGCCGTGATGAAAGTCAATGGCATTGTAGCGATTGATCGCGGGCTGACCACAGAGCTGGTCCCTGATACCGTTGCCAAGCAAGCAGGGGTGGATGTGGACTTGCGGGGTAATACTGCAGGTAGCCAAATGGCGACCCGCATCTATTATCTCACCAACACCAATGCCAATGACATCTTAAACGTCATCCGTCCGATGATGCCGCCGTATGCCAATGCCGCTGTGGTGCCAAATGTCAATGCCATTATCCTTTCTGACCGCGCCGACAGCCTCAATCAATACGCAAAATTAATTAGCGATCTTGATAGCAATATGAATGACAAGCTGACCATTATTCCGCTGCGTCATGTCGATGCCAAGCGCATGATGGATTTATTAAGCTCACTGACAGGTACGGGCGGTGGTACAGCGCCAGCTGCTGCGGGTCAATCAGGACAACCTGCTGTGGCATCAACCGGTGGCAGCCTCATCAATATCATTGCCGACCCGATTTCTGATAGGCTGCTTGTCAAAGGTAGTGCCGAGATGACAGCCAAAGTACAGCGAATGGTAGAGCAGTTAGACACCGTGCCGACGCAACGCTTAAGTGGTCTTCGTGTGTTTCGTCTAAAATATGCCAGTGCCACCCATATTGCAGAAATGCTACGCGGACTGCTTGCCTATCAATCCATCAATAGCTCAGGTGACCAAACCACCTTGCAAGCAAGCTCAATGTTTCAATCTAGTAGCGATACCAGTAATAACAGCGCAGCGACCACCACCAATACTGCAGCGTCACCGACAGGCTCACCGCTTAATACGTCCTCCACTAGCAACACAACGACTGCGCAAAACAACGGCTATCAAGGTCGACCTTTTAGCATTATCGCTGACCAAACCCAAAACTCCGTCATCGTCAATGCCAACCCAGAGTTAATGGTAGAAATCGAAAACGCTATTAATGAGCTAGATACCCGCCGTGACCAAGTGTTGATTCAGGCAGCGATTATGGAAATCTCAGGCAATGATACCCAGCAACTTGGCGTGCAATGGGCAATGGGCAATGCCAATAGCGGCGTAGGGGTAATTAACTTTAATAATATCGGTGCCTCTGCAGTAGGACTGGCATCTGAGATATTAAGCAAAACCCCAGGTACGGCGGCAGCATCGGTGGCAGGCGCGCTGTTGGGGATTGGCAATAGTAAAACCGATAGCAACGGGAATCGTGAGTTTTATGGCGCGATTTTGCAAGCCATCAATAAAACCAATAATGCCAATCTGTTATCTATGCCCTCTATTTTGACATTGGATAACGAAAAAGCCAATATTTTGGTAGGGCAGAACGTGCCATTTGTGACCGGCTCTTATACCACGGCAAGTAACTCATCAACCACGCCATTTCAAACCGTGAGCCGTCAAGATGTCGGTATCAATCTCAATGTCATTCCGCATATTGGTGATAATGGCTCAGTGCGACTTGAGATTTCGCAGGAAGTGTCCTCCATTGTCGATGGTACCCTCAATAACGTGAGCGGTGTCGTCACCAACAAGAATTTAATCAAAACCACCATTTTAGCGGATAACCAACAAACCGTGGCACTGGGTGGGTTGATGCGTGATAACAGCACCTATGGTCAGCAAAAAGTCCCAGGATTGGGTGATGCGCCGATTCTTGGTAATTTATTTCGCTCAAAAAGCAAAAACTCGGACAAAACCAATCTGATTGTATTTTTACAGCCGACCATTTTGCGTAATGGTAGCGCGGTGGCAAGCGTGACCGAAAAAAGCTTAGACGGTATTCGTACCATGCAACTGGTAATTGATAAAAACGGTACGCTCAAACAAATCCCACTTAATATCAATGCCATGTTCCCCAATACCAATAGGGTGCAAAATGGCGTCAAATTGCCAACAGACGACCTGGTTACCCCAGCCGAGCAAAGCTTATCAAACACCCCAAGAGTGTATGCCAATGGTGTCGATATCGTCACGCCCGTGTCATCAAACGTGTCTCGCACAGGCAGTTCATCGACCACAAGCGTGAGTCGCCAAGCGAGCAACACCATCACCCAATCTACAGGGCAGGGCGCAAAAATGGCGCAAACGCCTGTGGTGATTGCGACCCCGCCTGCGGTGCAGACCATCACCGTGACAAATCCCTAAAAATGTCCCATAATGCCAAGCATAATGATACTATTAAATACCCCTTAGGAGTAGGAGACTTGCATGGACAATCAGCAAACTAATGCAGTGAATACGATGAACCTTACCGACAACTGGCAAGGCACTTTATGGCAACTTATTGGGCTGTCACCAGCGTTGGCGGATTTAACCATTGATATTGATAAAAGCTTAAGCATCGGGCGTAGTGATAGCAATGATTTGGTATTAGCAACCTCACAAATCTCTCGCCAACACGCCAAGATTAACCGTATTGGTGAGCAGCTGTATGTGCAAGACCTAGGCTCAAGCAATGGTACCTTTATCAATGGTGAGCGTATCAGTACAGACGCCCATGCTTTGCAAGCCACCGATGAACTTGCCTTTGCTGACTTGGTGTTTTTAGTGGCAAATGCCCCAGTCAACGCACTGGATGATGATAGTTTTCTCGATGGTTTACAAGATATTGAGAATTTCACACCCACCACTGACATTCATACCCAAACTGAGTTGGATAAATCGGTTGAGCCCATATCACCGAACGCTGAATCCAACACCGCGCCTGTGATAGATGTCGTTACCACGCAAGATTTTTTACCTAGCGAGCAGCTGAGCAACACTCACGTCGCAAAATCCTTACCCTCTACACCGACAACAGTGGATGTAGCAAGCGTTGATAACTCACCATCGCCAATACTTAATACACCATCTCAGCCGCCTGTCGTCACTGAGGCAGTGCCAGTACCATCACAGCCCGTTGTCCCATCGGTTCAGGTCTCAGCCGTTCAGCCAGCGCAACCATCGCCAGTGAGCACAGTAGACGCTGATGCGATGCAACCTGCGCCAATGAACCATGCGGCAATGGAGACTGCGCCAACAAAACCTGCGGCAAAGAAAAACGCCACAGTCGCAATCATGATTGTGGTAATCATTGCGCTGATTATTGCATCAGTGTTGTTGATGTATTAGGGTTTAGGTAGCAAATAAGCGGTGCACAGCGCCTAAAATGCGGATTTGAATCATTAAATTTACGTTTTAGCAAAAAAAATGAAAAAAAACTAAAAAAACGCTTGCAAGATTAAAAATATTTGCTAAAATGCTCACCACTTTCAAGCGATACGCCGGCTTAGCTCAGTTGGTAGAGCAACTGACTTGTAATCAGTAGGTCGCCAGTTCGACTCCGGCAGCCGGCACCATCCTTTAACACATCGTGTTAAGCGTACCTTGAAAGACAACTATGGTGGGGTTCCCGAGCGGTCAAAGGGGACGGACTGTAAATCCGTTGCGAGAGCTTCGAAGGTTCGAATCCTTCCCCCACCACCATTTACCTGCTATTGTTATCTGAATATTCCCTAATCACGTTAACAGTAAGTCCAGTATGCTTGGGCGGGTCGCATTGCGGGTGTAGTTTAGTGGTAGAACCTCAGCCTTCCAAGCTGATGGTGCGGGTTCGATTCCCGCCACCCGCTCCATTATTCTAAACCAAAGTTTTGCTCATATAGCTCAGAGGTAGAGCACTCCCTTGGTAAGGGAGAGGTCCCGAGTTCAACTCTCGGTATGAGCTCCAGTTTTATAGAAAATAATTGATAGAAACCAAAAAATAGTTGAGGCAGCACAGATGTGTTGCCTTTTGTTTTAGCAATAACAAAAAAGTTTGACCATAAAGATGAAGGCTATGGAAAAAACTTGAAATTTATGTTAAATTTGCTATTTTAGTGACCTAGCAACACTCAAATTGGCAACACCAGCACTGGCAATACAGATACACCAGTTGGTTTATAGCTTTGAGCTAGGGTATTGCTAACAGTTTAACAATGATCAGAGGATTAAATTATGGCAAAGGCCAAGTTTGAACGTACTAAACCACACGTTAACGTAGGCACCATTGGACACGTTGACCATGGTAAAACAACCCTTACAGCTGCGATTGCAACTGTAGCAGCAAAACACAACGGTGGTGAAGCCAAAGACTACGCGTCAATTGACTCAGCCCCTGAAGAAAAAGCCCGTGGTATCACCATCAACACCTCACACATTGAATATGACACCCAAGCACGTCACTACGCACACGTAGACTGTCCTGGCCATGCTGACTATGTTAAAAACATGATCACCGGTGCAGCACAGATGGACGGCGCCATCCTAGTTGTATCAGCCACTGACGGCCCAATGCCACAAACCCGTGANGAAGCCAAAGACTACGCGTCAATTGACTCAGCCCCTGAAGAAAAAGCCCGTGGTATCACCATCAACACCTCACACATTGAATATGACACCCAAGCACGTCACTACGCACACGTAGACTGTCCTGGCCATGCTGACTATGTTAAAAACATGATCACCGGTGCAGCACAGATGGACGGCGCCATCCTAGTTGTATCAGCCACTGACGGCCCAATGCCACAAACCCGTGAACACATCCTACTATCACGCCAAGTAGGTGTACCATACATCATGGTATTCATGAACAAATGTGACATGGTTGATGACGAAGAACTACTAGAACTCGTCGAAATGGAAGTACGTGAACTACTATCAAGCTACGACTTCCCTGGCGATGACACCCCAATCATCAAAGGCTCTGCCCTAGAAGCCCTAAACGGCGGCGAAGGCAAATACGGTGAACCAGCCGTACTAGAACTACTTGACACCCTAGACAGCTACATCCCAGAACCAGAACGTGCGATTGACAAACCATTCTTGATGCCAATCGAAGACGTATTCTCAATCTCTGGTCGTGGTACAGTGGTAACCGGTCGTGTAGAATCAGGCGTCATCAAAGTTGGCGAAGAAATTGAAATCGTTGGTATCAAACCAACCGCAAAAACCACCTGTACTGGCGTTGAAATGTTCCGTAAACTGCTAGACGAAGGTCGTGCAGGCGAGAACTGTGGTGTACTACTACGTGGTACCAAACGTGAAGACGTACAACGTGGTCAAGTATTGGCTAAACCAGGTTCAATCAAACCACACACCAAATTTGACGCAGAAGTATACGTACTATCAAAAGAAGAAGGTGGTCGTCACACCCCATTCTTAAATGGTTACCGTCCACAATTCTACTTCCGTACCACTGACGTAACTGGCGCAATCCAATTACCAGAAGGTACAGAGATGGTAATGCCTGGCGATAACGTTGAAATGAACGTAGAGCTAATCCACCCAATCGCAATGGACCAAGGCTTACGCTTTGCAATCCGTGAAGGTGGCCGTACTGTAGGTGCGGGTGTTGTTGCTAAAGTTAACGACTAATCGTTA